>JAGHSB010000230.1 GCA_018066075.1 Candidatus Treponema scatequi | reverse complement strand
GTAAATAAATATATAACCGATAAAAATCCTCTTGTACTCGTTTATGTCAATTCCAATTTATACAATTCGATGAAAGAAGAGTTCAAAAAATCCGGTTTTGAGGAATTAAAGTACTAGTCATCATCCTGAAAATGTTTCAGGATCTTTTGGAGTAATTAAGAATGAAAAAAATATTTTTGACATTAATCGCAGCGCTTTTATTGTTCAGCTGCTCTCAATCAAATAAAATTTACAGCACTCAGTCTGTTAATAACGGCGGGGTAGTGATAAACGAATACCGTCTTGAAAACGACATTCCGGTTTACATTGCCGATAAAGTTTCAAACGATGTCTGTGCAGTCTATGTTCTTTTTGAAGGCGGAACAAGACTCAGCACTTATGAATATTCAGGCCTTGAAGACGCAACGCTTGAATACATGCTCTGTGGAACTGATGACATAACATATTCTAAACTTCAGTCAATCATGTATCAGAACCAGAGTTCATTTTCTCATTACACAATGTACTGCGGTTCTGTCTGTTCTCTTTCGTGCATTAATTATTATCTTGATGACATGCTCGATATTTTTCTTGATAGTATAACAAGCGTTTCTTATGATATCGCAAATAAGGATGATTATCTTGGAAACATTCTTCGTGATAAAGAACAGAAAATTACAAGAATGCAGAATGACCCGCAGTCAATTTTGTTCCACGACATTCACAAAAGAGTTTATGATGGAACTTCTTATCTCGCATCTTCTTCAGTTCAGCCTGAATCAATCGAAAACATAACAATCGAAAACTTTGAAAAGATGCACGAAGAACTTCTCAATTCAAAGCGAATAAAAGTTGTCGCAGTCGGAAAAATCAATAAGAAAAAATTTCTCAAAAAGTTAAACGGAACACTCGGAAAACTTGCGGGCGAAGAAATTCCACCTGTAAACAAAAACGAAAAATTAAATCTCTCAGACGAAAAAATAACCCTCACGCACAAAGCAGCCCGCGGCTCAGAAATCGCAGTCCGCGTATTTGAAGCGCCGAAAGTCACATCACCAGACTACATAACAGCCCGCCTCACAGAAGACATCTTTACGACAACCATGTTCAACATCATCCGAGAAAAATACGGCGCCTGCTACTCACCAGGAACCCAAATTGATTCATCAGACCTCGCAGTCGGCCTTGACTACGGCCTCAGAGTTTCTGATATGAAAAACTTTTCAAAATACCTCGCAGAATGCCAGACTCTCATGCTCGAAGGCCGCGTCATTTCATCAGTCGACGGCGGCCAGACAACTTACGACACAATCGAAAACGTCCTCGAAGGCACCAAAAATGCTTACATTACAAAAAAATACATGTCCCAGGCCTCAACCTCCGGAATCGCTTCGCGCCTCGCCGCAAGCCTTCTTCAGTTCGGCGACCTCACTTCTGCCGATGCCATGATGCAGAAAGTGGAATCTGTAAGTGCCTCCGACATTGAATCGTGCTTCAAAAAGTACTGGGTCGACGGAAAATCGCAGTGGTTTGAGATGAGAGGGGAGTGAAAACGTTGACAGGGGGACAGACCCCGTGTCTGTTTTAGCTTCCTGTCCTTGAATTTATGTCATTTTTTCGGTATTTTTAACATAAGAAGGTTAATTAAATGGCAAAAAAAATTTATGTTGGTAACTTGAGTTATTCAACAACAGAAGAAACTTTGAGAAACCAGTTCTCTCAGTTTGGCGAAGTTGTATCTGTAGCAATCATTATGGACAAGATGACAAACCGTTCAAAAGGATTCGGATTTGTTGAAATGGCAGAAGACGGTGCTGCAGCAGAAGCAATTTCCACTCTCAACCAGAAAGAAATCGACGGAAGAAAAGTTCGCGTAAACGAAGCAGAGGAAAGAAAACCAAGACCTCGCTTTAACGACAGATAGTCAATTTGGGAAGTAATAGTGGGCTTTGAAAAATTCCACTTAAAAATAAATAATTTTAAGGAGTTTTAACTATGATTAAAACAGTAAAAGATGTTGACCTTAAAGGTAAACGCATCATCATGCGCGTTGACTTTAACGTACCAATGAAAGACGGAGTTGTACAGGATGACACACGTATCATGGCAGCTCTCCCTACAATCAAATACATTCTTGAACAGAGCCCACGTTCACTTGTTCTCATGAGCCACCTCGGAGATCCAAAAAAAGACGTTAAAAAAGCTCAGGAAAAAGCAGAAAAAGCTGGAAAAACTTGGACAGACGCAGATAGCGAAAAATTCATCAACGGTAAAAACCGCATGGCTCCAGTTGTAAAATACTTCTCTGAAAAACTCGGAAAAGAAGTAACATTCCTTCCAGATGCTCTCGGACAGAAAGCAGCAATTGACGCTCTTCCAGAAGGCGCAGTTGCAATGCTCGAAAACACTCGTTTCCACAAAGAAGAAACTTCAAAAGATGCAGCTGAACGCGATGTAATGGCAAAAGAACTTGCTACATACGGCGATATTTTCGTAAACGACGCTTTCGGAACAGCTCACCGCGACCAGGCTTCTACAGCTTCTATTGCAAAATTCATGGGATGTGAATCAGTTGGTGGATTCCTCATGGAAAAAGAAGTTAAATACATCCAGCCAATGGTAACAAACCCAGAAAAACCAATGACAGCAATCATCGGTGGTGCAAAAGTATCAT
>JAGHSB010000254.1 GCA_018066075.1 Candidatus Treponema scatequi | reverse complement strand
GAAAAATGTTTTACGGTCCGGTCATGAATAAAGTGACGGAAAACCGGGAAAATCAAGGAACAGAAAGTAACGTTCTACACATAGGCTTATCCCGCCTCATTTAGTTCAGTGTCTTTTTCGTAAAGTGGTACTACGCCGAACTGTGCAATTTCAGGATAACGATTGATGAACCATTTCTTGATTACAGGATACCGTTTGTCAACATCGTGGCATCTTGAAATCATTCTTAAATCTTCGAACATTGTAAGAACAGTTCTCACCTCCTCATCGTCTTCGTGAAGAACAATATAATCTTCCATATACTGATAGGTTAAACCGTGGAAGTGTTCCTGATTTGGATTTTTCTTAATTTCTCTTACCCTGATTGCAAGTGTCGGATAATCTTTTTTTACTTCCTGAAGTTTTGCATATTCTTCAGAGAATGTGTCCATTGCTCTTTTTGCAAATGTTTTGCTCATTTCGATGTACTGTACGCCGTTCTTGTCCTGTCTGATTTTTAGTGTATTTGCCATAATTTTTTCCACCTTTCTATCTTTTGGATACTTACGCCACCTCTTCTAAGATGTCGTTAATTGCTTTCTGTGAATTCTTTACATACTTTTCAATTTCAGGATAAGTTGCGAGGAACCACTTTTTAACCTCGAAGAATGAAGCACACATTGCAACCTCTCCGTCCTCTTTTTTTACTTTGACTTCACCGATAAGTGTCTTGAACTTATTCATTGTTGTCTTTTTTTTGTCATCGTGTCTTGCAATGTACTGTCTCATAAAAGATTTGTTAAGACCCTTAAAAGTGTCATTTTTGCGAGACGGCTTAACGATAACCTCTCTGTAACGAGGATAGTCTCTGCGGACTGCCTGAAGGTCGTCATACTCTGCGGTGCCGTACTGATGAGCCATCTTTGCAAAAGTCTTGCTCATTTCGATTGTTCTGTTCTTGTCATTTACTACGATGTTGTTGATTGTGTTTGCCATAATTTTTTCTCCTTTTTAATTCTTGTTTTAGATGTCTTGCATCTCTTTGTTATGTCTATATAATATCACGTCTTCTGTTTTTCCTGTCGTTATATACAGACATAACAACTACTGTATATAATGATTTTTGCATTCTAATTATCTTCTCTTCATTCTGATTTTCTCCTGCTTCAGACTTCGGATTATGTTTATTTCGTCCAAATCCCGCTTTAAATCGCTTGTAAGCATGTTCAAGTAGTTTTCTGTGATATTCAGGCTACTGTGGCCCAAAACCTTCTGTAATGACACCACAGAGCCGCCCATCAGCACCCACTTTTTGGCAAAAGTATGTCTGAAACGATGTATGCCTGTCTTTTCCACTCCACGGTTATGATTGTATTCGTACATCGCTTGATACAAAGAGCGCTTGTCCAGTTTGGTTCCGAACCATGTGCAGAACAGCCAGTCATCTGCATGACCACCTCTCTGCTCCACATATTCCTTCAGTATTTTCAGCATATCTTCGTTCATCGGAATAATCAGAGGCTTGCGGTTCTTGGTCGTATTCACATACAAAATTGAATTATCAAAATCTATATCCTTAATCTGAATATTCAGCAGACTGTTCTGCCGAATGCCTGAAGAAAGGAATAGATTGATAATCACCCAGCAGCGATATTCTGGAAATGTGCATTTTTTTAAATTCGGTTTCTCAAGCAGCGCCCGCAGTTCATCGTCTGTGTATGTTTCAATCGGTTGTTTATCTGCTTTTGGAATTTCTATGTCAAACTTCCGCAGATAACCGCTTCGCATAAAAAACCGTAAAAGTGTTTTCAAATCTCTTGCATACGTTCCAAGAGAGACATCGTTGATTTCGGGATTGTCTCGCAGTTTAATAATAAATTCGGGGACAGTCTTTTCGTTCATGTCCGAAATCAAAGTGTCCGGCGGCACCCTTTTATAAATTTGCTTAATAGATTGCTCGTAGTGTAGCAATGTGCCGTCGCGCAGGTTCCTTGATTTCATGTCAAGAATGTAGTCTTCATAACCATCTTTAAATGTTTTTCCACAGGAGACATTCATCTTCATTCGCTTCATTCAAACCACCTTTTGGGCAAAAAAAGAATAAGCCCATCCTTGCATTTTTTTTGCAAATGATGTGCTTATTCTCAGTTAGTAATTTTTGTAAAAACCTGTTCCGATTTTCCTTCAAAGATGCTTCAGAGTTCTCTGCATCTTTCTTAGAAGATGCATAAAACCCGCATCAATTAAGGTTTAGAACTTTCCTGCCTTTGCAGCCTCTGCGATGGCAACTGCGGTAGCAACGGTCATGCCGACCATGGGGTTGTTGCCGGCACCGATTAAGCCAATCATCTCCACGTGTGCGGGAACGGAGGAAGAACCTGCGAACTGCGCGTCAGAGTGCATACGGCCAAGGGTATCGGTCATACCGTAGGAAGCGGGACCTGCTGCCATGTTGTCGGGGTGCAGGGTACGTCCCGTGCCGCCGCCGGAAGCTACCGAGAAGTACTTCTTGCCGGCTTCGATGCGCTCCTTCTTGTAGGTGCCTGCCGTAGGATGCTGGAAACGGGTGGGATTGGTGGAGTTTCCGGTGATGGAAACGTCAACGTTCTCTTTCCACATGATGGCAACGCCTTCCGGAAC
>JAGHSB010000053.1 GCA_018066075.1 Candidatus Treponema scatequi | reverse complement strand
TAACAATGTTGTTAGAGTTCACACATTTCAACCACATCTAAGTTCACATAAAATCGTCACAAATCAGTTCAACGCTCCAGTACTGAGGTTTCTGTATAGGTCTGTTTTTAATCATAAAAAATTATATCACAACTGTAAAATGAATGGTATAATATATTGTTGAAATATAATTTCGGAGAGATTATGAGAAGCCTGTATTATGCAGAAGTAAATGCCATCTGTATCGTTGTAATTGGAATTTTGCTTTTTGGAATTCGTAATTCCAGAAAAAATATTCGTGATGAACTTTATCGCGTGCTTTTGATTGTTACGATGATTTTCTGCAGCTGCGATCTTGTTGCGGGTGTTTTAAGGGGAACTTCTTATTCATTTTCTCTTCCAGTTCTCTGGGTCTCAAATGTAACTTTTTTTGTCGCTTCTCTTGTCATGTCAGAAATCTGGCTTGTGTACAGTATGTACATTTTAACAGGCCAGGTAAATAAAAATGCAGTTGTGATGACGAGTTCCGTTGTTTTAATCGGATGCGTATTCTTTGTTTCTGCTCCGTGGAATGGACTTGCTTTTACAATTAACGAACAAAATCTTTACAGTCGCGGTCCTCTCATGTGGATTCAGTATGCGATTACAGTTCCGTATATGATTTTGCCGTCCTGCGTTGCGCCGTTTACAAAAGCTGAATATCGTGAGAAGAGAGCTGTAGCTGCGTTTGCATTGTTCCCGCTTGTTACGTCACTTGTTCAGGTTTTGTTTTATGGAACTTCTATCTGCCAGGTTGGTCTTACTGCAGCTATTCTGATGCTTTATGTTTTGTATCAGTCAGAAATTGTAAATGAAGCAGAAGCAAAGGCAAAACTTCTTGATGAAATTTCAAATACAGATTTCTTAACTCAGTTGAAAAACCGACGTGCTTACGAACTTCGAATTGTAGATCTTGAAAGTGAAAAGTGGATTGGTGCTGCATTTGCAGATTTGAATGGCTTAAAAAGAGAAAATGATTTAAACGGACATAAATCAGGCGATAAAATGCTCTGCCGTTTTGCAGCTCTTTTAAAAACATATTTTTCAGAAGAAGAAATTTTCAGAATCAGCGGAGACGAGTTTGTAATTCTTTCGACTGATAAAGAAAACTTTGAAACAAAATATGACGATTTACTTAACCACTCATATGAACTTGCATCAATCGGAGCATGTGAAGGAAACGGTGCCGCAATCGATTTAATCATAAGCAACGCCGAAAGAGAAATGTATCAGAAAAAAGACGAGTATTACACAACTACTCACAAAGACAGAAGAAAGGTTTAGTCAGCCAAATTCCACTTAAACTTGACACCGCCTGACTCAGATGCTATCATGGGGTTCCACTTATGGAAGAAAACAAAATCATCCGAAAGGTGACAGTCGTGGGTGTCGCCGGAAACATTGCGCTCGTCGTATTTAAACTTTATGCCGGTATCGTCGGAAAATCTGGTGCGATGGTGTCAGATGCAGTTCATTCGCTTTCTGACGTGTTTGCAACTTTCGTTGCATTCATTGGTGTACGCATTTCAAAAAAAGCTCCAGACAAAGAACATCCATACGGACACGACAGATTTGAAACTCTTGCATCTTTTTTACTCGGATGTATCCTGCTCGCAACAGGTATTGGAATCGGTGTTGCTGGAGTGAAAACAATAATTGCTGGTGACTTCGATAGCCTGCAAGTTCCATCTTTAATCGCATTAATCGCGGCCATTGTTTCAATCGTCACAAAAGAAATAATGTTCTGGTACACAAGACATTGCGCAAAGAAAATCAATTCGTCAGCATTCATGGCAGACGCATGGCATCACCGCTCAGATGCACTTTCATCAGTCGGCTCTCTCGCCGGAATCATTTTTGCACGAATGGGCTTTCCAATCATGGATCCGATTGCGTGTGTCATAATCTGTATTTTCATTTTGAAAGTTGCATTTGATATTTTAAAAGATTCAATTTCAAATATGCTCGACACTTCATGCGGTGATGAGTGGAACTCGGGGATGGCTGCTTTTATTTGCGAGCAGGTTGGTGTTGATAAAGTTGATTTGATTCAGTCGAGAAAGTTTGGAAATAAAATCTATCTCGATGTAGAAATTGCAGTCGACGGAAACATGTCTCTCAACGAAGCTCACGATATTGCAGAACGAGTTCACGATGAAGTTGAGAAAAAGTATCCTGAGATTAAGCATATTATGATTCATGAAAATCCTACGGAAAAATAAAATTACTTCTAAATTACAGATCAATTTCAGGTTATTACAAATCAGTTTTAGTTCCCGTTAACTCTGCTAGCGCAAGGCCGTAGTTTGTCATCGGTGTGTCTGCGGCATCTGCTGCGGCTTGTCTTGAAAGCATGTATGCTCTGTTGAACATGCATGCGCCGCAGTGGATGATGAGGTCGTAATTTTTCAGGTTGAAATCTGTTCCGCGGGCGAAATCAATTTTTACATCTGGGGCTATCTTTTTTAAGAGAGCTGGAATTTTTACTCTTCCGATGTCTTCTGTTGCGGGAGAGTGGGTGCATGCTTCGGCGATTAAAACTGTTGAGTCGTTTGTCAGCCGGTGGATGGCTTTAGCGCCTTCGATGAACAGTTTTAAATCGCCTTTGTATGCAGCCTGCAAGATTGAAAACGATGTGAGTCGAGATGATGCGGGCTTGTTGTCGTTTACATATTTGAAAAGCTGAGAGTCCGTGATGATTAAGTCAGGCGGATTTTTCAAGCTTTCAAGAACCTGTTTGAACGTGTCGTTTGTACACGAATGAATCAAAACTTTTCTGTCGAGTAAATCTCTGATTGTTTCAACCTGTGGTAAAATCAATCTTCCTTTCGGAGCCTGACTGTCCTGTGGCATTACGAGTAAAACGTTTTCACCCGGTTTGCAGAACATTTCTGTGAGAGATCTGTCGAAATAGTTTTGTGGAACTGATGCGCGGATTTTTTCGAAGAGAGCTTCTTTGTTTCGTCCGGTTGTGGAATTTACAAAGACAGGATTTAATTGTGGAATCGAGATTTCCTGTTCTGCGCTTTCTGTTTTTGTCACAACCCATACAATCGGCTTTTTACTTTCAAGCAGTTTTCTGAAACCGGAAGATTCCAGAATTCCACTTAAATTATTAACTTCATCTCTTGCGATGACCGCAATAATCAAATCACTTTTTGCAATTGCATCGTAAGTTTTTTCTGTTCTCTGTTCTGAAAGTTCAGTGCGGTCATCAAATCCGGCAGTATCAATAAAGACAACGGGACCGACACCCGGAAACTCCATGTTCTTCTGAACTGCATCTGTTGTAGTTCCACTGACTGGAGAGACGATTGAAAAATTCTGACCGGTAATCATGTTCATCAATGATGATTTTCCTGAGTTGGCGTTTCCAAATATTCCGATGTAAAGTCTTTGTCCTTTTGATACTTCCATTTTATTCTCCTTGAAAGCCGGCGGACTTTTGAAGTGACGCAGGTTTTATAAATTCCACTAGAATCTGAAATCTCTTTTGCCGTTTACTTCTTCTTTAAGATACTGAATGCAGCGGTCGCGGACAAGTGGATTTGGAATCGTTAAGAGTTCTTTTTCGATTAATGCGTCACCGATTTTTTTAGTGTCTGGTGTTGCGTAATCTTCGAGATATTCTTTGAGAGTCATGAGTGCGTTCGGGTGGCAGCAGTTTGCGATTTCGCCGGACTTTACGAGATGCATGAAGCGGTCGCCTGTTCGTCCTGAACGGTAGCATGCTGTGCAGAATGATGGAACGTAGTTCATTCTCATGAGCCAGTTTAAAACTTCGTCGAGTGAGCGAGTGTCTGAAACATCAAACTGAGTTGTGTCTTCAGGTCTTTCTTCTTCGCAGTAGCCTCCGACACTTGTGAGGCTTCCGCCTGAAATCTGGCTGACACCGAGAGCCAAAACTCTTTCGCGTGATTTTTGTGATTCACGAGTTGAAACGATCATTCCTGTGTAAGGAACTGCGATGCGGATACATGCAACGATTTTTGCAAAAGTTTCATCATCGATTGCGTCTGGATAAAGGCTCGGATCAATTCCATCTGCAGCGCGCAATCGTGGAACTGAAATTGTGTGTGGTCCGCATCCGTGTGAAGCTTCGAGGTGTTCTGCGTGCATGAGCTGTCCGACAAATTCATATTTATAAGTTCCAAGACCATAAAGAACGCCGCAGCCAACGTCGTCAATTCCACCTTGCATTGCGCGGTCCATTGCTTCTGTGTGGTATGCGTAATTTGATTTTGGTCCAGTCGGGTGAAGCTGTTCGTAGCGTTTTTTGTTGTAAGTTTCCTGGAACAAAATGTATGTTCCGATTCCGGCATCTTTGAGTTTTGTGTATTCTGGAACTTCTGTTGCTGCGATGTTTACGTTGACGCGTCTGATTGCGCCGTTTTTGTGTTTGATTGAGTAAATTGTTTTGATTGATTCGAGAATGTATTCGAGTGGATTGTTAACAGGGTCTTCGCCGGATTCGATTGCGAGTCGTTTGTGTCCCATGTTCTGGAGAGCGATAACTTCTGCTTTGATTTCTTCCTGAGTTAATTTTTTGCGTGCGATGTGTTTGTTTGTTCCGTGGTAAGGACAGTAAGCACATCCGTTGATGCAGTAGTTTGAAAGATAGAGCGGTGCAAATAAAACAATTCTGTTTCCGTAGAATTTCAATTTGATTTCTTTTGCAAGGTCTTCAATTTTTTTGTTGAGCTCTGGAACTTCACATGCAAGAAGAACTGCTGCTTTTCTGTGTGAAAGTCCGTTGCAGTGTGATGCTTCTTCGAGAATGCTTTCGATGAGAGCTGAATCAGTTTTATGCTTTTCTGCATAATCAAGTGTTTCAAGAATTTCTTCATCATTGATGAAATCTTCTGCTTTGTTAGATTTAACATCGTAACTCATAATTTATCTCCTTTCTTTTAATATTTATTTTTAAAATCCCCTCGTTCGTTAAAGAGAATTTTGTATCCAATTTTATTCATTTCGTTTTCGAGTCGTTCAAGTTCTTCTGCAGTTTCGAGTGTGTGGTTTGATTTGCCTTCATAGAGATCGTATTTTGCACGCGTTTCAAGCGGAGAAAGGTTTGGCATAATGACATTTGCACCAGAAAGAATTCCGTCTTTGCGTCCGGTTTGTGAAAGTGTGTTGAGTGCTGTCGTTGCCGGAATGAGTGCGTGTGGAAAAATTATTCTGAGAAGGCTTATAAGAAAGCAGGTAAGCTCCGCGCGGTCGAGTGATGATGTTAAAGTGCATGATGTTATTTCTTCGCTGGAGTTTTTGTTTGGTGAATTTTCATCGGTGCGTTTTTCGAAATCGTTTTGATAACTTGCGAACGGTGTTTTATTATGCGGAATAAACGGGCCAATTCCGATCATTTCTGGTTTGAGGTTCTGTAAATATAAAATGTCATCTGCAAGTTTTTCGATTGTCTGATATGGAGCGCCTACCATGAAACCGCTTCCTGTCTGGTAACCGAGGGATTTTAATGTTTCGAGCGCGTGCAATCTTGTTTCAAGTTTTTGTTCTGACGGGTGAAGAAGAGAAAATAATTTCGGGTCTCGAGCTTCGTGTCTCAAAAGATATCTGTCGGCGCCTGAATCTTTCCAGAGTCTGTAAGTTTTTTCATCGCGTTCGCCAAGTGAAAGTGTAACTGCACAATCTGGAAAACGTGATTTAATGTGGGTGATAATTTCTGCAACGCGGATGTCAGAGAAAACTAAATCTTCGCCGCCTTGCAAAACAAAAGTGCGGAATCCTTTTGTATATCCGTATTCACATCGGGATAAAATCTCTTCATCAGAAAGTCTGTAGCGCTCTGTATCTGTGTTGTCTTTTCGAATTCCACAATACAAACAGTTGCATCTGCAGAACGACGAAACTTCAATTAAGCCGCGGATATAAATTCCATTTGCACAATTTTCTTTTTGAATAACGCGCGCTTTTTCGGCGAAACTTTTGCGAAGAGATTTGTAGTGAGAAATTAATTCTATCAGGTCTGAACGAAAATAAATTTTTTCTGGCATTGGGATTTTCCTCAGACAGAATTGCAGTATGAAAAAAATTCATTTTCAGTAAAGATGCCATTGGTGGAAAGTTAATTCTTTGCGGGCAATTCAGTCTTTAGTTTGAAAAAAATTTATTTGTTCGGAAAAATTGTTTTTGCGCTGATGCCTTCGACTGCACCGAGTTTTCCTGAAAGCGCATTGATTTTGTCGAGTGGTGCATCAATTGCAACGCTTACCAATGAGATGTTTTCTTTTTTGTAAGGAAGTCCCATGCGGCCGATGATATATTCGCCGTATTCGTGAAGAAGTTCGTTCAACTTTTGTGCAGCATTTAAGTCCGAAACTACAATGCCGATTAAAGCAACTTTAGTGTCCATATGATTCTCCTTTCCCATCAGATTTGGCTCTTTTGGGTTAGCAAAATTGATATTTGTATTATGGTGGAATTTCGAGGTTTGGGCAAGAGTGGAATTTGCGAAAACCCAGTTTCATTATAAGAGAATAATGAATTTCTGTCAGTTTAATGGTATTTAGAAAATTATCTAAATAGTTCTTGACTTATGCATTTTTCTGGATTATATTCTATTTAGAAATATTTCTAAATAGGCAGGAGGTCTTTATGGCGTTTGGTGAAACGTTCAAAGCTTTGTCAGATCCTGTAAGACGAGAGATTCTTGAGCTTTTGAAAGAGAAAAAACTTTCGGCCGGTGAAATTGCAGAAAAGTTTGAACTTACCGGAGCGACAGTTTCCTATCATCTTTCAACCTTGAAAAAGGCTGATTTGATTCGAGAAGAGAAAGTGAAAAACTTTATTTATTACGAATTGAATGCGAGCGTTTTTGAAGAACTTATGATGTGGATTGCGCAATTTAATTCAGTGCAGACAGAAGAGAAACCGAAGCGCGCAAATTCCACCAGAAAAACAAAGAAAGGAGAATTAAAATGAGTGACAATAAAATTATTTCAAATGAAAATAGGTCAGGACAAAAAATCTTAACTCCGATGTTCTGGATTACTTGTCTTGTTTGTCTTTTACCGATTGCGATTGGATTTATTTTGTATGACAAGTTGCCTCGTGATATTCCGCAGCAGTATGGATTTAACGGAGAAATAAACTGGACTCTTCCGAAACCGTGGGGATTTATTGTTTGTCCTTTGATTATCCTTGCGTGTCATATTTTTATTTTGATTGGCACAAGTATTGCGATGAAATCTGATACAAACAAAAAAGTCAAAATTTTATTGCAGTGGCTTTTACCTGTAATCGGTTTACCAATAAACATTATGATGATTCTTGTTCCAGCTGGAATTGATATCGATGTGTTTATTGTGTGTGCTCTTGTTATTTCGGTTTTGTTTATTGTTCTTGGAAATTATCTTCCTAAAGTCGAAAGAAATTCTTTTTTGGGTGTTAGAGCACCGTGGACAAGAAAGAATGATGTAGTGTGGGCAAAGAATCAGAGATTCGGCGGAAAAGTTTTTGTAATTCTTGGATTTGTTATTTTGCTTACGATATTTTTACCTGCAGCAAAATATATTTTTATTGGATGCATTGTGCTTTCATTTTTGCTTCTATTGATTTATTCACTTGCAATTTGTAATAAATATAAGGA
>JAGHSB010000029.1 GCA_018066075.1 Candidatus Treponema scatequi | reverse complement strand
GTAATATAACTTTTTACATTACCTGGACAAGAAAACTAAGGTATGAAATTGAGAAAGCAATAAAAACAATAGAAGAGTTTTTTCCTGATTGCGTTTATTATGGCAATGAAGCTTCTGGCAGCATTGCAATGGGAGATTTTTCTTCTGGAATTAATATTACCTGCTACGCATTTGAAGGAAAATCAACTAAAACAGAATTAGTCTGGGTTGAAAAAGGAAAAGATATATCATCACTTGATGATTTATGGAAATATTGCAATACAAAATCTGATCTTTGTGGAATTGAATTAATTCCAGCTTTCTCTTACCTTGAGACTTTAAAAATTGATAGAAATGTTCCTGATATAAATTCTAATGTATTAATTTTTGGCGGTGCAAGTTCAAATATTGAAGTAACATCGGTTGAAACAAATATTGTTGCTAAGGGCCATCCTTTGACAAACGAAGGAATGGTTGTGATGCTTTATTTTGGAACTGACTTGAATTTTAAATCAATTGATATTCTTGGATGGAAAGGTTTGGGTAAAATGATGAAAGTTACCCGAAGTAATGGAAAAAAAGTTTATGAAATTGATAATGTTCCTGCGTACTCAGTTTATGAAAAATATTTAAATTTAACTCTTGATGATAAAGATACACTTGTATTTCCGTTGATTGCAGAAGAAGATGGTGATGAGTTTTTAAGGACTCCGCAAGTAATCGGTTCTGACAAATCTATGTTAATGTTTGCCGATATTCCTGAAGGAACAAATGTTCGAATTTCTTATGGCGATAAAAATACAATTTTAAATAATCTTAATGATAAAGCTGTAGAAATTGCGGAATATAATCCAGAAGCAATAAAAGCATATTCGTGTGCCGGCCGAAGAATTTTCTGGGGAAATAACGAAGTTGGAAAAGAAACAAGTATTTATCAAAAAATAGCACCAGTCTGTGGATTCTATACTGGTGGAGAAATATTAAGGTTTGGAAAGAAACTGAGAGTTTTAAATCAGACACTGGCACTTGTTCTTATTCGTGAAGGCGAAAAACCAAAACAAAATGAAAAAAATATTTTTATTCACGAAGAAGATAAATCTCTTTTGTCGAGATTAACATTTTTTGCAGAACGAATCGTAGAAGAGGAACTTGAAGCAAAAAGTCAGTTAAGCGATGCACTTAAAAAAGCAGAAGTAGCAAACAAAGCAAAGAGTACTTTTCTTTTTAATATGTCTCATGATATTCGTACTCCAATGAATGCTATCAGCGGATTTAGTACAATCGCTAGAAAAAATTCCACTAACCCTGATAAAGTCAAAGACTGTCTCAGCAAAATCGATATCGCCAGCCAGCAGCTTCTCGTTTTGATCAACCAGGTTCTCGAAATGGCCAGAATCGAATCCGGTAAAATTTAATTTGACAACAAGCCGATTTACATTGAAAGAGAATTTAATTCTGTCGTAACAATCATTTCTGAACAGGAAAAAAGAGAACGGATTAAATTTCAAATATGGAATCAGCGGAATCAAGCATCCGATTGTCATGGCAGACGAAGCGAGAATGAGTTCTGTAACGATGAACGTCATCGGCAACGCAATGAAATACACACCAGAAGGCGGAACAGTAGAATTTTATTACAAAGAAATCGATTGTGACAAACCTGGCTATGCTCAATATGTATGTACAGTAAAAGATACCGGAATCGGTATGAGCAAAGAATTTCTTGCAAAATTGTATGAACTGTTCTCGAGAGAAAAGAGTACGACTGTAAGTAAGATTCAGGGAACTGGTCTCGGTCTTTCAATCGTAAAAAGCATCATCGATTTGATGGGCGGTAAAATCGAAGTTGAATCAGAACTTGGCAAAGGAACAAGATTTGACATTACAATTCAGCTTGAAATTGAATACGCAGATGACGGTGACGTCGCAGTTTCGATGGTAGAACGATATTATGAAAGTGGAATTTACAATTACTACGATTTCATTTTAATGGATGTCCAGATGCCGCGCATGAATGGATGAACATCTTGCAAAACCTGTTGAGATTCATAAATTGTTCAAGACGATTGCGAAGTTTTTGTAATTTCTTAGAATAATTATTTAAGAATAGATTAATAAAAATCTTCTTTAGGAGGAAATAGTTATGCCAATGATAAAAGTAGAGACAAGTGTAAATCTCACTGCAGAAAAAAGAGATGTATTAAAAGCTGAACTTGGAAAAGCAATCAGCGGTAAGATGACTGCTAAGGTGTGTGAGATTTTACAAGTGGAACTTGGTATTGCCGTCGACGCTGTATATGTCAGCTATTTTGGAACAGATAACTGGGGCTGGAACGGCGGGAATTTTTAGAAGGGAAATTTATGCGAAACAGGTAACTTTAAAGAGTTGGACATTTTTCTAATTTAATTTGATATCCAAGACATCGTAACACAGAAGTAAAAGTTGTAAGTGTTACTTTTTCGAGTATAAACTCCGAAAGAAGAAAGTCATTATATTCTTTTTCGTAAATAATTTTCTGTTCAGGATTTTCTTGAAAAAATTTATCAAATGTTGTCATTTTGTTTCCTTTCTTGAAAAAATATAGGTATCTGTCTGGTTGTGGTTTGAATGCATAAATACTATATTTAGCTTTTAAAACCTTAGAAAGATTGATTGCCACACTTCCTGTGTTTCCAGAATATGAAAAATTTTGTAGCAGAACGATATGCCGAACGGAGGTGTTTTCCAAAATCATTGAAAGCGCCGCCTCGGTTTACGCGATAGATTCCAGTTTTAGATCCACAAGGATTTGTTTTATCAGCTTCATCATATTCACCGTAAAAATCAAAAACCTATTCACTTACATTTCCATGCATGTTGTAAAGACCAAAAGCATTTGGAGAAGATTTGAACCTTTATAAGTGCTGGGATTCTTCCCCATGATTTTTTCGTAATCACTTTGCTGAACTTCATAAGCATCACAGTAAAAGTCACTAAGAGTTACAGAATGCTGCTTTTCATCCACATTACGCTGGCGTTCACTGACAGGACTTCCCATTACTCTTATAAAGTTCTTCCCGCAATTTTTCAGGATTCTTTATCCAACCAAGCCTCTGATATTCATAGTCTGATTTGTAATCATCACAAATATTACAAAAAGCATTATTTGTTGAGTAAAAAAATATGTCACCAGCCTTACAGTCTGTTACAGGAATTCCATCATCTTTAAGTTTCCCGTTCTTTGTTTGAGGCATACGGATGTAAAATTCATGCTGAGGTTTATATTCATACATTGCAAATTCAAGAGGCAGCATTTCTGCAAAAATCTTAAAGGCTATAAA
>JAGHSB010000208.1 GCA_018066075.1 Candidatus Treponema scatequi | reverse complement strand
GATGGAAAAACTGTTGCTGCAGTTGTTCTTCTTCAGGTTATAGAAAAACCGGCAAATCCTCATTTTATTAATGGATTGGTTGGCGAAGTTTTGAGCGTTTATACTCGCCCGGAATATCGCCGCCAGGGATTGTGCCTGAATCTTATGAAGCTTCTGATTGAAGGTGCAAAAGAAAAAGGCCTTGATAAAATTCAGCTGAAAGCCACCGAAGACGGATATCCTGTATACAAAAAGGCAGGTTTTGTAGATTCGGAAAGTGATTATAAAGAAATGGTGCTGAAGTTTTAGGAGGCGTGATAAAAAAGTAAAACGAGCAAGAGGATATGTGATACGCTAGAGTGATTTAGCGGAACCCAGGCGATAGTTCGGCATTTTTAGTAGAGGCAAAGACCACTGGTTAGGAGAATGAAGAGCTTTCAGCCGCATCATACAGTAGTCCATCTAGGACTGAATGGGAGAATGGAACACATAACCTATCAGACTTTCCGCAGGAATCAAAACGGAGGTCTCAAATGACATTTTACATTGGCGTTGATTTGCACAAAACACAGTTTACAGTGCATGCAAGAACAGAAGAAATGATTGAATCTTTGAATGAAATCAAGATGTATTCTACAACAGAAGCAGGATACGCAGAGTTCACAAAGAGAATCAGACTTTACAAGGAAACAGGAGCAGTTGTGAAGCTCGCTGTTGAATCAACAGGAAATACGAAACACTTCAAGAATCTGATGGAAAAGGCAGGTGCAGAAGTGACAGTCGTAAACACAGTGAAGTTTAAAGTCATAAATGAATCTGTATCAAAGACCGACAAGCATGATGCGGCAACTTTATCAGAATTTCTGAAATACTATAAGCTTCCTGAAAGTTACCTGTGCAGTAAAGAAACAGAAAACTTAAGACGCTTAATAAAGTCACGGGAAAGACTTGTTCGTGCTCAGGTTGGGCAGAAAAATGAGATACACGCACTTCTGGTAAGCATGGGGCTTGCAGATGAGGCAAGAAGCTTACAAAGCAAAAAAGGGCGCCAGAAAGTTCTGGACACCCTTGAGTCGAATAACGACTACGTGCTCGAGGCACAATCAGTAAAACTGATGCTTGAGATTATAGACACTTTTGCACAAAAGATAAAGATAATCGAAAAGCAGCTGGAAGAACTGACAAAAGATGATGAAATGGTAAAGCGGCTTCTGACAATCCGAGGCTGTGGAAAGATTACAGCATGGATCATAAGGGCGTACACAGAAGATATTTCAAGGTTTGCAAACTCAAAGAAATATGCGGCTTTCTGTGGACTTGTACCAAAAGTGAAGGATTCAAATGAGACGGTTCACCATGGAAGCATTACAAGACATGGACCGGTTGAGTTGAGGACTGCATTCGTGCAGTTGTTTATGGGAATGAGACGTTGCAAGGATACCAAGTCTTGGCGAATGATGCAGCGTTATGAATATATGAAAAAAAACAAGGGTTCTGGAAAATCAATTATTTCTGGAGCCAGAAAAACAGCAGAGATTGTCTGGGCGTTGCTCACGGCAAAAACAGAGTTTGATTCAGCTAAGATGACTGGAGTTTATAAACCAATGAATCTTCCTGAACAGGCTTTGTCTGCTGTTATTTAATTAGATATAGAAAGTCGACTTGCTCGTTGACTTTTTATGGGAGCAAAAAATGGTCATAAAGAAGCCTGGAAGCTTCCAATGTTTGGGGTTGGGAACGAAAGCTGGGGTTGTGGTGGAAATATGCGTCCTGAATATTATTCCGACTTGTATCGCCGCTATCAGACTTATGTCCGTCAGTATGGTCCAGATAAGATATTCAAAATAGCCTGCGGTCCTAATTCTGCTGACTGGAATTGGACTGAAGTATTAATGAAGAATGCTGCACAATTTATGGATGGACTTAGTCTTCACCATTATTGTGCTGCTCCGGGGTGGGAGGCAAAAGATACTGCTGCTGGTTTTGATGAAAAAAACTGGTTTACTTTATTAAAGAGCGCTTCATTTATGGAAACTCTTGTTACAAAACACGACGAAATTATGTCCAAATACGATCCTGATAAGCGTATTGCCCTTGTTGTTGATGAATGGGGAGCCTGGCATCAGGTAGAGCCTGAAACAAATCCTGGATTTCTCTATCAGCAGAATACGGTTCGGGATGCACTTGTTGCAGGAATT
>JAGHSB010000226.1 GCA_018066075.1 Candidatus Treponema scatequi | reverse complement strand
TAATAATATATCATCACTTAATGAAACAACAAAAATTGTATTAATACAAATAATTAAGGAGAATAAAAATGCTTGATATTTCTACTATTAAAAAAAATGCGATTGCAAACCTGAAAGGAAGATGGTCAATTGCACTTGTCGCAACTTTTGCTTCAGGAGCAATTAATTTTCTGCTTACTTCAATTGAAAAACTTCTTCCGGAAAACGGAGGCATAAAATTTCTTTTCAAAATTTTCCAATTTGTATGTACTGCAGTCTTGAGCTATTCAATATGCAAAGTTTGTCTTGACCTTACAAATAAGTCAGAACCTCTTACTTTTGCAGATTATACAGAATCATTTGCAGACTGGTTCAAGGCAATCAAAATTAAATTATGGACTCTCCTTTGGACAACACTCTGGTGTCTTTTGATTACTATTCCTGCAACATTCATCTTTCTTTTGAGCAGCGGTATGGCATTACTCAAAAACTTTGACATGAACACAATGGATTTCAAAGAAGGCTTCAACTTAGCAAACTCTGACGAGTTTTTCAAAGACTTTTTTACGCAATATATCGGACTTGCCATTCTTCTCATCGTAATCATAGTTCTTATACTTGTAATATTTACTTACAAACATCTTCAGTACGGTCAGATGAAATTTATCGTACAGGAAAATAAAAACATCTCAGTAAGAAAATCAATGAGAGTCAGCATCGAATATATGAAAGGTCACAAAGGAGAACTTTTTGGACTCATCTTCAGTTTCATCGGATGGATCATCATCTGCTGTTCACCAGCGTTCCTTAAAAAACCTCTCGAAAATATTCTCGATCCTAAAGTCGTTAATCTTATTACATCGTTGTTAAGCATAATATTCTTCGCTTTCCTTAATCCTTATATCGTAACTGCAAAAGCAAACTTCTATAAGGAAGTAAGAGATGCAGCCCTTGCATCTGGCAAAGTTAAACCAGAAGATTTACAATAAATATTATACGGAGTTATAAAAATGGAATTTGACAATTATTCATCATCACAAAGACCTTCATCACCAAGTCAGCCTTCACAGCGTCCGGCAAATCCTTATTCTTCAAGCCAGTCTGCTTCACAGACAAAGAAACCGTCTGCTAAAAAGAAATCAGGTTCTGCAGGACTTTTAGTATTCATCGTCATCTTAGTCGGTGTACTTGGATTTGCAAGCTATGCATTCTTA
The DNA here is from genome assembly GCA_018066075.1 of Candidatus Treponema scatequi. Classification (GTDB taxonomy): domain Bacteria; phylum Spirochaetota; class Spirochaetia; order Treponematales; family Treponemataceae; genus Treponema_D; species Treponema_D scatequi. Next base: position 9,395 of record JAGHSB010000226.1, on the reverse strand, counting down.
AAAGGAGATTCCAGCAGTTCATCTTCTGTTTCACGAATTACTGAAAACTCAAAAGAAAACTTCAAGTCTTTCAATTTCAATTTCGGAAATACACCTTCAAAGAATGTCGTTAAACACAGTGGTGACTACATCGCAAAGATTTACATCACAGGCGTAATTCAGGATGCAAACAAAACTTACAACCAGGAATGGCTTTTGAATACAATTGCAGACCTCAAAGACGACCCTGACAACAAAGGAATCATTTTGTTCATCGACTCACCTGGAGGATCAGTTTACGAATCAGACGAAGCATATCTTGCACTTTCTGATTACCAGGGCGCACACAAACCTGTATGGGCTTACATGGGTTCACTTGCAGCATCCGGCGGATACTACATCTCATGCGGTGCCGAATACATCTGTGCAAACAGAAATACACTCACAGGTTCAATCGGTGTAATCGCCGGAAGCTCTGTAGATTTGACTGGCCTCATGGAAAGATACGGAATCAAGTCAAAGACTTTCACTGCAGGACGCAACAAGAACATGCTCAACTACAACTGCCCTCTCACAGAAGAACAGGAAAAGATAATGCAGTCAGTTGCAGACGAATGCTATGACCAGTTTACAAACATCGTTGCAATCAACAGAAAGCTCGACATTAAAGATGTCAGAAATCTTGCAGACGGAAGAATCTATACTGCAAAACAGGCTTTGAATAATAAATTGATTGATAAGATTTGTTCTTTCGATGAAGCAGTAAGTGCCATGAAAGCTAAATATAAATTTGAAGGTGTAGAAGTTGTAGATTACGAATATACCTACAAACAGAACTGGTACGACATCCTTTCAGGAAAAATCTCTGACATCAATAAGAGTGCACAGAGTCCTGAAGGAAAATTAATCGACATGGTAACAAGCGATATCAGATATCCTGCTTATCTTGCCCACTGATTTACAATCGCACCAATTTTTTCCATACTGAGCGGCTTTGTTAAAAAATAATTGCTGCCCAGTTCAGTAACACGTTCTGAAAGACCAGGTTCTTTCAGGGCTGTTACAACAACAACGTAAGGGTTGTTGAACATCGCTTCTGATTTAATCTTCTTACACAAAGAAAAACCATCAACGCCAGGCAAATCAAGATCGAGAATTACGAAACCAGGTTTCTCATTTGCCATAAGTGCACCTGCTTCAAATCCGTCATAAGCCTGAATAATTTTCAATTCTGCAAAATTTTTTTTAAGATATTTCTGAATCAATGAATTTAAAACCTTGTCATCGTCAACGATAAGCAAAGTTTTATTTGAATTTACTTTGTTCTCATTAAGAACTTCCTGAAGCACAGAAGGAATCTCGCTTCCTCTCTCTTTTAAAAACTGTGCAAAATCTTCTGGAGTTACTCTAAACTGGCCACCCGGTGTAGTATATGCTTTCAAATGTCCGGCATTTATCCAGTTGATTGCTGTCTGATTTACGACGCCACAAATATTTGCAACTTCAAGTGCTGAAAATACTTTTTTCTTCTTAGCTTTCTGCGCCATACAAACTCCTGTTATAAAGTTTATCCTTTAAATTCTTTCCCAACTTTCTCGATTAATTTTATCGTAAAACCGCATTTTAATAAATATGCAGTTACCTTTTCTGAAGATTTTTTTATTTTAATGCATTTTCGATATGCACGACGGCAAAGCTCTTCTTCATCATTTTCTGAAAAATATTCGTCCAGAGCGTCTTCAATTATGTCCCTGTCGATGCCGCGCGAGGCAAGTTCCATCTGAAGCCTGATTCTACCCTCAGCATGCGATATCTTTCTTGCATTAAGCCACACCCGCGCAAAACGCCTGTCATCAAGATATTTCTTGCTTTCAAGATAATCAAGCGCTTTATTTATGTGGAATTTGTCAAAACCTTTTTTCATAAGCTTGGAAGTAAGTCCAAGTCTGTACTGTTCGCTCCTGTTCAAAAGGTCTAGTGCTTTCTGTTCTGCACCGAAACAAAGGCCTGAATCAACAAGCTCTTCTTCCTTTTCGTCAGTAAACTCAGCACCTTCAACGAGCTCGTCCTCTGTTACAAGAGACAGATATACCGTTCTGACAAAAAAAGAAGGTCCCAGCACCGTTGTAATTTGCATACAATCGGGTGAAACCTTCTGTATCGATTGAATAACCAATTTCTAACGTTTAGAGAACTGGAATCTTCTACGAGCACCTTTCTGACCGTATTTCTTACGTTCAACCATACGAGAGTCGCGAGTAAGATATCCGTTTGCTTTGAGTGCTGTGTGTGTATCCTGATCAATCTGGAGGAGAGCACGTGAAATACCGTGCAAGCAAGCTGCAGCCTGACCGTTAAGTCCGCCGCCAGTTACGTTGATAAGGATGTCAAATTTGTTATCGTTTGATGTTACGAGCAATGGCTGGTGTACGAGGCGAACCTGATCAGCTGTTGCAAAGTATTCTTTTACGTCTTTTCCGTTTACAGTAATTTTTCCTGAACCTTCACGTACAAATACGCGAGCAGTTGCAGTCTTTCTTCTACCTGTTCCAATAGCAATATTTTTTACCATAATTAACTCCTAATTAAACTTCCAAAGCTTTTGGATTCTGTGCTTTGTGTGGATGATCAGCACCTGCATAAATCTTGCAGTTGTCCATGATAGCACGTCCAAGACGTCCGTGTGGGAGCATTCCAGCAATTGCAATCTGCAATGGTTCTTCTGGATGTCTTTCGATGAGCTTTTCAAAAGTGTGAGTCTTGAGGTTTCCTACGAAACCTGTGAACTTATGATAAAGTTTATCCTGAGTTTTGTTACCTGTTACGATAACTTTGTCAGCGTTGATAATTACTACGTAGTCACCCATATTCTGGTTAACAGCGAATGATGGTTTGTTTTTGCCGCGTAATACATAAGCAGCTTTTGCAGCTACGCGTCCGAGTGGTTTGTTTGCAGCGTCAATAACATACCATGTACGTGGCTGAGCGCTTTCATTAACAAAAATAGTTTTCATTGTATATACCTTAATAATAAAGTTTATCCAGACTTTAAGATTGCATCTTCTTAAAATCCGCCATTAGTGATGAGCATTCACTAAATTCATATACGGGGAACATAAATATAACTTTTAAAGGGATTTTGGTCAATATAACTGACCCGAATTTGGCGTGAATTCCACTTGAATTCTAATGGAATTTTAGTGGAATTCGGGCAGAATTCGTTTTGAATTCTGGTGGAATTTGGATAAAAAAAGCCCGAATTTGCGTGAAATTCGGGCCTGTAGTTTACTTATTTGTCTGCGTTTTTAGCAGCTTCGAGCTCTTCTTTCTTAGCTTCTTTCTTGTCTTTGATGTCTGCAGCACCGATCAAAAGTGAAATCAATCCGATGAATGCAGCCAATACAGGAGCAAATCCCTTCAAAAACTGAATTACATCAGCACCCCAGTTCAAATAACCCGGAAGTACAGAAAATACAGTAAATGCAATAAAAATAATACCTAAAATAATAGCAGCCATAAAAATTACTCCTGAACAATGTAGTTTAATAAAATAATACCCGTAAAAGTAGAGTTCGTCAACAAAACATCTGTGCTAATCTGTGAAATCAGTGGCGAAAATCTCCCCCATATTTTCAAACCCTGCGTTTCTCGCTATAATATCCGCATAATGAATAAAAAACTTTTCCTGCAGATCTTAAAAATTACATCGCCAGTTTTCTTCGGATACATCGCAATCGGAATTCCATTCGGGCTTATGCTCGTTAAAGCGGGCTACCCATGGTGGCTTGCACCGATTATGTGCCTCACGATGTATGCAGGAGCCGGACAATATATCGCAATCGGACTTTTTACCGCAGGAGCTTCATTCAGTGCAATTGCAATAGCACAACTTATGGTAAATATCCGTCACATCGTTTACGGACTTTCACTCATCGACAGATTCAAAGATGTAAAAAAAATAAAACCATATCTTGTGTTTGCACTCACAGATGAAACTTATGCGCTTATGACAAGCACACCGCTTCCGCCTGACACAAGTCCTACTTTGTTTTATGGAACTATCGCAGCACTCGATCAGTCGTACTGGGTGCTTGGTGGTCTCATCGGAGCAATTGCAGGTCAGCTCATTCCGTTTGATTTTGCAGGCGTTGATTTTGCCCTCACTGCTTTGTTTGCGGTATTGCTTATTGAACAGATTAAAAGTTCGCACGACATCGTACCGCCAATCATTGGAGGCATCGCAACTGTCATTACAGTTTTATTGTACAGATGGAATTTGATAGGCTCGGGCAACATTCTCATAATCGCACTTACAATTGGAATTGCTGCAATCATTCTCGTTAAACGCGAAAGAAAACCGGAGGCAAAGTAAATGCAGTTATCATTAACAGCCGCCCTCATCGGAACATTAATTTCTGCCGCTATTCTTTACGCACTCAGAGCATTCCCTTTTGTTCTCTTTTCAAAAAAAGAACCGCCTAAAGTAATCCGCTTCATCGAAAAATACATTCCGCCGATGGTAATGGCAGTCTTAGTTGTTTACTGTTTAAAAGACATAAACTTTTCTGCAAAACCTTTCGGCCTTGCAGAAATCATTGCGTTAACTTTTACTGTGATTATTCATCTCTGGAAAAAGAACAGCATGGTAAGCATCTTTGGCGGAACAATTATTTTTATGGTGTTGTCGAGACTCCCGCTATAAAAAAAATAGTGGCCGAGCATCGTCGAAACCACCATTTAATCAATTCTAAAAAAACATCACTTCAAATCCCGCGTGCTATTCTTCTAAATGATCAAGCGCTGTCTTGTCACCTGAAAGATATCTTTCAATCTGTTCCTGACTCATCGGCTTACCGCGTAAAAATCCCTGAACTGTTTTGCAGTTTAATTCCTGAAGGACTAAAAGCTGGTCAGTTTTTTCAACGCCTTCTGCAATCGTATCAAGTCCCATCTTTGTAACCATCGAGATGATTGCATTCGTAATATTTTCTGAAACTCCGTTCTTTTCTGTAATCGACTGAATGAATGACTTATCAATCTTGAGAGTCGTAAGCGGAAGAATCTGAAGATATCTAAGCGATGAATAACCTGTTCCAAAATCATCAAGAGAAATTCTAAAACCGCGCTCTTTAACTTTTTCAAGAACAGCAACAGCTTTTTCTGTATCGTTAATTAAAACGCCTTCTGTAACTTCAATCTCAACATGTGACGGATCAACTTTTGAAAATGCAACAGCCGCATCAAGAACATCCAGAAAATTTTCATCCATCAATTGAACAGGAGATGCATTTACACTCATCACACCATCGTAATCAAATTTTTCTTCCCACTCACGCTGACATGTAAACGCCTTTCGCAAAACCCATTCACCAAGCGTATTTATAAAACCGCTTTCTTCTGCAACAGGAATAAATTCTTCTGGTGGAATTTTCCCAAGCTCTTTTTCATCCCAACGAAGAAGTGCTTCAAATCCACGGAGAGTATTTTTTGAAATGTCAAACTGAGGCTGAAAGAACAATGCGAAGTCACCGTTTTCAAAAGATGTCGGCATCTTGTTTTTGTACATGACTTTGCGCAAAAAGTTTTTCTGCATTTCAGGAGTAAACATCATTACGCGATGCTTACCTGCTTTCTTTGCTTCGTGCATTGCGAGATCTGAAAACTTAATGAGATCTTCTCGTTCTGTAGTGTTGTCCGGGTAGACAGAAATTCCACCTGACACATCTATATTTTCTGCGTTAAACGCTTCGATGATTGCATCCCCGATTGTATAAAGGGAATCTGCGTGTGCAATATCGCGCGCAACAACAATAAACTCGTCACCACCAAAACGATAGACAGACACATTATTGTGATCAAACGATTTGAAAATACGTGCAGCCTTGATGAGAATGAGATCGCCTGCCTGCTGACCTTTCGAATCGTTGAGAGACTTGAGGTTGTCGACATCAAAAAAGATGAGACCGAACTTTTCTTTTTTTTCAGCAGCATACTGAATGATTTTATTGATGTCTTTATAAAACTGAACGCGGTTAGGAAGAGCCGTCAAAGCATCTGTTACGAGAGAAAGTTTGAGCGACTCGGTGTATCGGACCTTTGCCGTAATGTCAGTTAATGTTGCGACAACATGCTTATCTTCTGTTGCCTTTACTTCGAGAGAAAACCATGTTTCTCCGTTTGAAGAAAGAAAAGTCTCTGCAAACATTTTTCCGGTATTGAGTGCTTCGACACCCATGTCAAACCAGTCAACATTTTTAGAAATCTTTGCCTTAATGTCAGAATATTTCTGCCCTGCCTGTAAATTAAATACGCTCCTGATAAACTCGGGGTTAATGTAATTGATTTCAAAGTCTGAAATTTCTTCGTCGCTGTAAACTGGAGAAAAAACGATAAGCGGAATCTTTATAGCATCAATTACGTTCTTAAATATAATTTCAGTCACGGTACCGACTATTGTAAAGCATAATCTCCAAAATGTCAAAAAAAGCCGGTTTCAACTGAAAACCGGCTTTTATACTTAATAATACAAATTAATAACTGAGCTTTGTAAATTGTTTACCGTTACTCAACTCCGTAGCTATACAACCAATATCACATGTCACTACAGCGTTATTATCCTGCTGAATAACAATTTTCATTGTTCCACCCACAGGTTCTCCGTTAAGCATTATTAAAGTTGCTTTATATTCTGATTCGTTTTTAGTACAAACTGCAGCAATTGTGTTTATAGATGTACCTTCTATATCCGAAACAACAATTGAAGCACCATAATTTGAATTATTTTCTGTTATAGCCGCAGTATAGTTAGCAGATTCAGTACTCAAATACCACCTACCAATAACAACTGGACCACTACCTGACGGTGAAGAACAAGAAACAGCCATAGCACATACAAAAACGCATGCTGCTAAAATTTTAAATACTCTTTTCATAATTTTTACTCCTAAAATTTAATGATTGCCCTTTTAATACAGAAAAACCTTTTCTGTCAAATTCCACCTGTACGAAAATTCCACGTAACTCGCCCTAACTTACTGTTGTTTTATTACCGATAATATAGAAGTAACTATCATTAAAAACGAGGCATTTTATGAAAAAAGCACTTTCTATTCTGGCGTTATTTTTAAGTGGAATTTGTATCTACGCGCAGGGCGTTCAGTTTAAGGACGAAGGGCCAAAGAAATTTGAATACAAATACAAAAACGGAGACTCGTACCGCATACTATCAACAGTTGTAGAAGACGTTTACTACAACGGATATAAGCATCACTCATCAGAAATCTTAAACCGCGTGAGCGTAAACATTTCTTCTGCAGATGAAAAAGCTGGAACGGGTGTTCACAACGGAAAGTTCATGACTTCTGAGAAATCTGTTTTGACTGGATACAATGTAAATAAAACTTTCTCTTACGGCGAAGAATATGACAGCGTTTTTACACGCGACAAATTTGGTGTATACACAATCAGCGATGAATATTTTATGCCTGTTGTCCGCGATGTTCCGGTTTTCTTAGATAAAGAAGTAAAAGTCGGCGAAGAATGGTTTTACGAAGGACACGAAGCCCACGACTTGAGAAGAACATTTGATTTGAAAGGACCTTATAAAGTTCCATTTAACGCACACTACAAATATCTCGGTGTTACAGAACAGAACGGAAAAAAACTTGATGTCTTTCAGGTTTACTACGAACTTTCATTTACAGTTAAATCAAAAAATCTTCGTACTGCAGATGAAAACCCGGAAACGACAACAGGCTTTTCAAGCCAGTTAATTTTCTGGGACAACGAAAAAGGTGCTATCGACAATTACAAAGAAAGTTTCAAAATCGAAATCATCACAAACATGGGAAACGTTTTGACTTTCGCTGGAACTGCACACGCCGAAGTCACAGACTTTGTAAGAACATCAACTCAGGAAAACCTCGACGATGCAAAAAAGAAAATCGAAGACCTCGGACTTGAAAACGTAAACGTAACTGCAACAGACAAAGGTCTTACCCTTTCAATCGAAAACATTCAGTTTGAACCAGACTCAGATGTTTTACTCGCATCAGAGAAAAGAAAACTCGACAAACTCTCTGACATATTAAAAGACTATCCGTCAAACGATCTTCTCATCACCGGTCACTGTGCCCTCCGCGGAACTGTAGAAAGCCGCCAGAAACTCAGTGAAGAACGCGCTTCATCAGTTGCAGATTACCTTGTTAAAATCGGCGTAAAAGATAAATATCACATCTTCACAAAAGGTCGCGGGGCGGAAGAACCGATTGCAAGTAATGCGACAGAAGCAGGCCGCAGCAAAAACAGACGTGTAGAAATTACAATTCTTGAGAAATAAATTTCTACACGACTGATTTGCTGCGATGCATCAGTTGATTCTTAACTGACATGTGATTGGAAGGTGGTCACTGTATCCTGTATTAGGGGAAATCTTGTATTTATCGGGAATGCCTTCTTCGGTTAGGAGCTCGGGGTAGGTGACTACTTGGAAGTTTTCTATTTTATTGGGGGAGGTGCAGAAGAAGTGGTCGATGCGTTCCCAGTCGCCGCTGAAAAAGTAGGAACCGATTTCGGTTTCTGTTTCGTCCCAGGGAGAAAACATTTCGAGTTTTTTATTCATCTCACGGTCAAAGCATGTAAAATAAATTTGAGAAAGATCGTCTCTTGAAAACTCGCTGATGTCCTGATTAAAGTCTCCTACTGCGAAAAACAAATCTGAAGTTTCGCGATTTTCTGCAAAACATAAATCACTCAAAAGACATTCCTGCCACCTTCTCCACTTTGCAGTTCCACTTTCGTCACCAGACTTCGACTTCCAGTGATTTACAAACATGTGAACGCTGTCCTCATCAACTCCAAGCGTCAGTTCCATTATCGGACGCATCGAAGGCTCGTCTTCATCTTCAGTCCTGATGTCAATCGAATGATATCTGACGCCAGTAATCGCGACCCGCGAGAGAACACCGCACCCAATACTCGACCCCTCATCTTTCTGAAACGCCGCGTACGAATAAACCTTCTGCGGGTTCCACACTTTATGACTAAGCCTGTTTGAAATGTCATAAATTATTTTTTCATTCTCAAGTTCTTCCATCACAATAACATCAGAATCAATTTTCTCAATCAGCTCGCAAAGTTTATCAAGCCTGCTCTCATAACGCTCCAGGTTCCACTTTGACTTCGAACTGTTAAACTCAGAATATTCGATTCCGTCATTGTTCGCATCAAAAAAAGTCTGCACGTTCCAGTTTGTAATTGAAATCGTGTCTTTGACCTGAAACTGCTGAATGGCTGAACAGGATGTAAGGATAAGTGGAATTTGTCCGAACGCAAAAATGATTTTAATAAATGGAATTTTCCAAACCGCGATTTTATTCATAAAAAAACCTCCGCATATAATATACGGAGGTTTATGA
>JAGHSB010000160.1 GCA_018066075.1 Candidatus Treponema scatequi | reverse complement strand
TTACAATATTTAGTAATTTCTAATTTGCACTTACAGAAGTTACAGTTTACTGGAGAAAAATAATGTCACAGAATTTGATGAAGCTGCAGAATGGCAGCGATGTTCGTGGAATTGCGCTCGAGGGCGTTGAAGGCGAAAACGTAAATTTGACTGCGGAAGCTTGCAATGTGATTGGTCAGGCTTTTGTAAAATGGCTTTCCAAGAAAACTGGTAAAGCAGCAAAAGATTTAAAGATTGGAATTGGACGCGACTCGCGTGTGTCAGGTCCTGTTTTGGAAAATGCGTGTGTAAAGGGAATGGTAAGTGAAGGGGCATCTGTTGTTCTCTGTGGTCTTGCTACAACTCCATCGATGTTCATGTCGATCGTATTTGACGAAACAAAGTTTGACGGTTCAATTGAAATTACTGCAAGCCATCTTCCGTTCAACAGAAACGGTTTGAAATTTTTTGATAAAGACGGGGGACTTGAACACGACGATATCACAGATATCTTAACAATTGCATCTGGCCTCGAAGTAAAGACAGCAGACATTTCTGGCTGCGCAATTTTTGATCTTCTTTCTTTGTATGCAGCTCACTTGAAAAATTCCATTGTAAAGCAGATTGGTGGAACAAAAGAAAAACCGCTTTCTGGTTTGAAAATTGTAGTCGACTCTGGAAACGGCGCATCTGGATTTTTCGTTGATAAGATTCTTGATCCGCTTGGAGCAGATACAACTGGTTCACAGTTTCTCGAACCTGATGGAATGTTCCCGAACCATATTCCAAACCCGGAAAACAAACAGGCAATGGAAGCAATCCGTTCGGCAGTTTTGAAAAACAAAGCAGATCTCGGTTTGATTTTTGATACAGACGTTGACCGTATGTCAGCCGTTCTCTCAGACGGAAGCGAAGTTAACCGCGACGCAATCATCGCGATGGCAGCTGCAATCCTCGCACCAGAAAATCCTGGTTCAACAATCATCACTGACTCAGTAACATCTGACCGACTTACATATTTTCTCGAAGATGTGCTCGGCTTAAAGCATCTCTGCTACATGCGCGGTTATAAAAATGTAATCAACAAGCAGAAAGAGTTGAACGCACAGGGAATTAATTCACCGCTTGCAATGGAAACTTCTGGTCACGGTGCACTTAAAGAAAATTATTTCCTGGACGATGGTGCTTATCTTGCAGTTAAATTAATCGTTGCACTTGCAAAAGCACGTTCAGAAAACAAAAAGCTCGACAGCCTTATCGAAAAACTTCCACCACTCGTAGAAGAAGGCGAATACCGTTTTAAGATTTTGTGCGAAGATTTCAAAGACTACGGAAAATCAGTTCTCGCAGAATTTAAATCTCGCGCAGAAAAAGCCGGCTACAAACTTCCACAGAGTTTTGAAGGCGTTCGCATTTCTTTCAAAGAAGGAGACGCTCAGGGCTGGATGCTTTTGAGATTATCACTTCACGATCCAGTAATGCCTATGAATATTGAAGGCGCAAGAAAAGGCGACGTTGCAAAGATTAAAGAAATTGCAAAAGAACTTTTGAAAGGATTTGATAAGCTCGATATGAGTGCGTTAAATTAAAATTGTAAGCCGTCCGTTTGCTGACGGCTTTATTTTTATAAAAGTGAGGAATGGTATGTTTCCAGGATTAAAAAAATTAGAAAAAGAATTAAATTTTACGGACAATGGTTCTCTTGCATATGGAATCATTAAAAATACTTTAGTTGCATTTTGCGATGGTAATAACGAAAAACTTTTGTATTTAAGTTTTGCAGAAAAACTTTCTGAAGAAGATAAAGAAAAAATATTGTCCTGGGAGAAAAAAGGATATGCAACGAAAATTGATTTTCCAGAAGAAGATTTGTTTAATGCAATATTTCATTTCAGAGAAATTTTTGCACCATTTAAGATTGAAAAGATTAAAGAAATAATTCTTGATATTACAGATTACTTTTCTGAAAAATATCCTGAAGTGGTTTTAAAATGCTGTGGAAAAGACTGCGAGTCAGATACTGACATTAAAATTTATAATCTTGGTAGTTCGATTGTATTGTTGTGCCCGTCATGTGCTAATAAAATTCAGAAATCAATGGATGAAGCATACGAAGATTTTAATAATGAACCAAACAATTATTTAAGTGGAACAATTGGAGCACTTTTGTGTGCTATTCCTGGTGTAATTGTAACATTCATTTTCTTTTTACTTGAAAGACTTACTGCTCTTTCTGGAGCTGTTTACTATTTACTTGCTATGAAAGGATATAAATGGCTTAAGGGTAAGTTTAACAAAGTTGGAGTATTAATTGTTGGTATTATAAGTTTATTATATACAGCTGCTGGAACTTTTGTAAGTTACATTGCTTGTATAATTTACAAATTATACAAAAAGCCTGATATGAAAGGTGTACCGATTGGTAATACTATTTCTTATGTTTTGGAAATTGCTAAACGTGCAGATGTAAAAAAAGAAATTTTGCAGAACATTTATTTATCTTTGTTTCTCTGTGGAATCTGTATTGTTTTATACATTGTTGAAGGATTTAAACAAACAAAGAAAATTACGCTTAAGAAATAAACAGAGAGTGGAATTTATTTTAATTCCACACAACCAAAACAATTTTCATCAAACTTTAAAAATTCATCAATCATAATTTTCGTCTTTTCAGACAACGCGGTGACTCGTGCAGCAGTGTACAGGTCGCCGCTTTTTTTATCTTCTGTCACTACGAGCGGATTGATGTATCGCTGTTTGACTTTGAGGTTTACGCAGTAATGATTTTCAAGTGGAATTTTCAAGCGCGTGATTTTTTTGAACGAGCGGTAAGTCCTGTAGAGAACGCAGAATTTTTCGATTGATGTCGGCCAGAGGGAGACATCGGTTTTTTCTGGTATTTTCGCATCTGGATTCTGTTTCAGCACATCATCTAGTTTTTCAATAATTTCTTTTTCAGACAAATCAAAGAAATCTCTTTCCTGCAAAAGACCAAGTTGTACTGCAATATTTAAAATCTCTGCCGGAAACTGCATTGCCATTTTGTCTTCGTTTTTCTGGAGAAAAAGTCCGATGTCTGTCGTGCGTTTTGTGTAAGTTTCTGCAATCGAAAGAGTTTTAAATCCAGGTTCGGGGAGGCCGTTTTCGTTCTGGCATAAAACGAGGTCATCGTACATCATTTTGATTTCGTCGAGCGAAAAAGATTCTGTTAGTGACCAGGTTCCACTTAATGCAGCGCCTGACGGGAACATATATTCGAGGCGGTCGGCAGAGAGAAACGGAACTTCGTTGTCGCAGACGGGATATTTGTGATAGTCGTTGACTTGGGCGAGAGTGAGTCCGTCCTGTTCGAGGCATGCGAGGAGTTCTTTTGAAGATGCGAGCATTGAGCCGTTGTCTTCTTCGGTTGCTGTCTGTGTGAGTGAGTCGCCTTTTCGAAAATCTGAAACATGTGAAAAAGCAGGAGTTGAAACATCGTGTAAAAGTCCTGCTATTGTCTGGGCTTTGTCATGAGTAAAATGCCATGCGATTAATGCAACGCCGATAGAGTGATCAAAGCGCGAATAGTAAAAGTTGTTTGAGAAAAATGGAGTCCAGTCAGTTCCGCAGAGAAGTCCGACACCTTTTAAGCGTGTTAAAATCGGAATGGACAGATATTTGCTCAAAAAGTCGGGTTTGTCGCTTGAGAGAATGTTATGATAAAGCTCAGTAAAGTTTTCGTACATTGAAATTATTTTATATGGAATTTGAAAAGTTGTCATTAAGGCTGCGGGTATTGAAGTGATGATGATTTTAGAAATGTGCGGGCGTTGGATTGAGTTATGTTATTTTTGATATAAAGTTATTCTTTAATATCAAAAAATTCCATATTCAAAAAAAATATTTTTCTGTAAAATGGAGGTTATGTTTACTTTGATTAAGTCAAAATTTTCAGGCATGTCGGATTATAAGAAAAGACTTTTGAAAATATTTGTTCCGATTATGCTCAGTAATTTAATTGCTCAGCTTCAGATGATGATCGACCGAATATTTTTAGGTCGTCTTGGAATTCTATATATGAGTGCAGTTGGAAATGCAATGAATCCAATCTGGACTACAATGTCATTTTGTTTTTCACTTTCTGTCGGAGCTTCAATTCTTGTAAGCCAGTCTGTCGGTGAAAAAGACATCGATAAAGCAAAAGAATATACAGCATCACTTGTAAAATTTCATAACATAATTCCAATTGCATTATTTTTCTTCTGGCTGTTTGGAAGCAGAATTATTTTTAATCTTCTGGGTGTAACTGATCCTGTCGTAATGAAATACTGCATCACTTATGCAAGAATTTATTCACCTGTATTTTTGCTTATCGGTCTTGGAAATTCGTATACTGCGATTTTACAGAGTTCAAATTATACAAAGCCGCTTGCGATTTACAGTTTAATCAGAAGTTTAACAAACATTATTTTGGACTGGCTTTTGATTTTCGGAAACTGCGGTTTTCCGCGAATGGAAATTGCAGGTGCTGCACTTGGAACTACAATAGCAGAATATGTCGGTGCAGGTTACCTTTGTTATTATGTTATTTCAAGAAGAAAGAAATTTCTTACAGGTCCTGGAATAAGACAGATAATCAGTGCAAAGATAATGCCTTATTTAAAATCATGTTTGCTTGGACTTCCGACTGCGATGGAAGATTTTCTCTGGAACTTTGGAAATCTTTGCATCATGCGAATTTTAAATTCGATTAACAGTCAGGCTGCGGGAATCTATTCGATGGTATTTACTGTTGAAGTAATTTTCGTCGTTATTTTCTGTGCAATCGGAAGCGGAACATTAACTCTTACGGGAGAAGCAACTGGTTCAAAAGATCTTGGTCTTTATCGCCGCGTCGTCGGAATTTCAATCAGATGGTCATGCTATGTTGCACTTGTCGCACTTGCTATATGTTCCATCTGGCCAAAACCTGTACTCGGACTTTTTACAACTGACCAGGCAGTCATTGATGAATCAGTCATCTACATCATTCTTGTCTGCGTAAACATGTTCGGTAAACTTGGAAACATTATCGTCGGCAACGGAATCCGCGGTTACGGAGACACAATTTGGATGCTCATCACCCAGATAATCGGAACTGTCCAGGTTATTGCCCTTGCGGCTCTTTTTGTTTTTGTCTTCAAGTTTGGAATGCTCGGCGTATTCTTTGCGGTAATCGCAGACGAACTTATCAGGGCGGCAATCAACACAATCCGATTCTTCAGAATTAAGTTTTAGTGGAATTTATAAGGCAGCTGGTCTAAACTGGCTGCCTTTTTTACTTATTTTGATGTTAGTGTCAAAATAAGTTGTGAATTTGATACTTTTCGTGTATTATTTTGATATGCAGACATATACGCACGAAAACATTCTGCATAAAAAGCAGTTTGACCTTCAGTTTACGATTCGCTTTGACCTCATCATCGACAATAATTTTTATTCTCCGTTCCACTGGCATAATCACATCGAAGTAATCTACATGCTCGAAGGAAAAGTTGAACTCACAATCGAAAATAAATCCCGCATCCTCGAGCCCGGCGAAATAGCAATCGTCAATTCTGAAAAGATTCACTCGTCAAAGCTTCACGGAAAAGCAAAATACATTCTTCTGCAGGTTCCACTCAGTGCACTGAGCACAGTTGACGGCGACGCTGACAATTATGTTTATCTTGATTACATTTCAAAAGAAAATACTGCAAAGATGGCAAATGTTTTAATGCAGATGCTCGAAGTCTCAAACGGTACTGCACCTGGAATCAAATTGAAATTCGTTTCTCTTTTGTACGAACTTTTGTTTGTTATGATTTCGTCTTATCGTGCGAAAACTTTGCTCAGTGAGATTTCTGTTTTTTCGAAAAGTGGAATTAACCGCATATCGCCTGTCATTTCATATATCGAAAAAAATTTCAGAAAAGAAATTTCACTTACAGATGCCGCTTCGATAATCAACGTCACTCCGGAACATCTCTGCCGCATCTTTAAGGCATACACAAAACAGACACTGACAGAATACATCACATCACTCCGCATCGCATCATTTTATCAGTCGCTCCAGAATTCCACAGAAAAAATTTCCACTCTCCTCGAAGAGAACGGAATTAAAAACTATAAAGTTTTCATCAGAGAGTTTAAAAAAACATACGGAAAAACTCCGCAGCAAATCAGACAAGGAAAAAATTAAATCACTTCAAAATCCGCGGGCTTTGAAGTGATTATGAGCTTTGAAGTGATTGCGGAAAGTGATTTTTTAATAGAGGAAATATGGTTTTAAATTTTACAAACATTTTTGTTTTGACTTATTTAATTGGAAGTTGCGTAACTTTTGTTTTGCATCAGGTTCTTGAATTTATTGATTACTCTGCGCGAAAGAAAAACGGCGGAGTTGTTCCTGAAGAGATTCGGGATATTACAGCTGCAAAATGTTTTGATGAAGAAAAATTAAAAAAGATTACTGATTATGAAAATGAAAAATACTTTTTATATATTCCAAAATCAATTTTAGGTTTTGCACTTTCTTTATGTCTTGTCCTCTTTGGATTTTTCCCGTGGGCTTTCAAATGGGTTTCAAGTTTTAGTTTTGTAACTGAAAATTCTTTTCTGCATATCTTTATAGTTTCAATTTTAATTGGGATTCCTGAAACAATTTTGATGATTCCATTTGACATTTACCGCAACTTTAAACTTGAAAAGAAATACGGTTTTTCAAATATGACTGCAAAAATCTGGATTATCGATCAGCTCAAAGGAATCGTTCTCGGATTAATCATCAATACAATTCTTGTTTTTGCAATTACATTTATCTTAAATCATTTTACAGATAACTGGTGGTATCTCGTTGCAGCCGTAATGATTGCTTTCAGTTTGATTGTAATGATTATCTATCCAAAGTTTATCGCTCCATTATTCAATAAGTTTTCTCCGCTCGAAGAAGGAGAACTTAAAACAAAGCTTGAAGAACTTTTAGCTAAAACAGGATTTGTAAATGATGGACTTTTCGTAATGGATGCATCAAAAAGAAGCAATCATTCAAATGCATATTTTTCTGGCTTTGGAAAAACAAAACGAATCGTTCTTTACGATACATTAATCAAGCAGCTCACACCAGATGAACTCACTGCAGTTCTCGGTCACGAACTCGGTCACTACAAATTGAAACACATCGTAAAAAGAATGTGCGTTCTTTTGCCTCTCGAGTTTGTAATGATGTTTGTTCTTTATCTTCTTTCGCAGAATGTTTCGCTTTACACATCATTCGGTTTTGATTTTGTAAATGGAACTAATATTGCCGGCTATCAGATAATTGGCCTTTATCTTGCTTCAATGCTTTACGATGCAGTGAGCGTAATCGTAACTCCATTGAGTGGAATGTCGAGCCGCCGTGACGAATATCAGGCAGACAAATACGCAAAAGAAATCTGCGGAACACCCGATAATTTAATCAGTGGTTTAATTAAGTTGAATAGTGAAAATCTTTCAGAACTTCTGCCACCAAAGATTTATTCCTTCTTTATGTACAGTCATCCAACACTGGTTGAGAGGGTGAGGGCGTTGAAGGGAATTAGGAATTAGGAATTGGGAATTGGGAATTGGGAATTAGGAATTAGGAATTAGGAATTAGGAATTGCGGGGGGGCGCAGGAGTTTGTGTATGAGAAAAAGTTTTTTGGTTTTTAGTTTGTTGGTTAGTGTGAGTGTGTGCGGGGTTGCGCAGACGCAAATTAAATACAATGGTGGGAGAAATTATTCGCTTGTGGAGAGGACGGATCTTCGCAGATATGATAATGGAAAATATACGGGGCTTGTGAGTCGTGAAGTCAGATCGTTTATTGCGGAGACTGAGAGTAATGATGGAAGCGTTTTGTATGACGGAAACTTTTTTGTTGATGAAGCAACAAAGAGAAATATGGTTTCTGTAAATGACGGGCTTAACGAAGCAATTCCATCTGAGTTTAAAATTTTAAAAGACGGATCTCTCATTATGATTACTGACAACGGGTATCCGTCGTTCAGAAGTTTTCCGACTTACACAGAAAAGAAAATCTATTTTGGTGATAAATGGCAGGCAAAGGCAACTCGCGCAGTTGATCCTCTCAACAAGGGAATCATTACAAAGATGCCGATTTATGTTGAATACTGCTATCAGAGTGACAGCACTTTTGAAGGTGAAGAAGTTTATGTAATTATTGCGCAGTGGGCAACACGATATGGTGCAAAGTTTTATCTCGACTTTGGCGGTGACCGCGATCTTCTTGAGGCTCAGGGTTCACACAGGGCAACAATTTATGTCAGTAAGCGAACTGGCAATGCACTTTTAATTCGTGACACAGTTGACGAATATTTTGTTTATTCCGATGGAAATAAAATCGCTTTCAAAGGTCAGATTGCACAGTTTACAAAGTTTCCGCCTGCAATCGACCGTGACAAACTTCTTCCAAGTTTACAGCGTGTGGCAAGTTTAAATGGAACTGGCGGGGGATCTGGAAGAGATTCAAGTTATGGAACTGGATCTGGCAGCTATGGTGATTCAAGCTATGGCAGCGGTAAGGATAAGAAGGGTGGTTCAGGTTCGTCAGGTGGAACTTCTTCAGCTGTGGCCTCTGAGGGGACATCTGGAATGACTGGTGATGCTGACGGGGCAAATTCCACTAGTCAAAATAATAGCGAAAATACAGCAAAGGATAAGGCCAATACGCTTGAAGAAAAGATTTCGCCAGCTGATCTTGCAATGCTGACGCTGCCTGACAATAATTCGGATGCGCTTCCGCCGGTGACTGTTGAAGAGACTAGTGCCGGAATTAAGCTTTCGCTCAGACTTCAGTTTAAGCCTGATTCGCCGGAGCTTTTGAATGATGAGAAAAAGCGTCTTGATGCGATTGCGGAGTGTATGAAGGCTTCTGGCGGGGGAATGTTCCTTGTTGAGGGACATACTGCTTCGACTGGAAATGAGAAAGGTGAAATGGAACTTTCGAAAGAGCGTGCTCACGCGATTGCATCTGAGCTTTCAAAGCGCGGAATCGATTCGAGCCGTTTTGTAGTCAAAGGCAGCGGAAGTCACAAGCCGATAGCTGAAAATTCCACAAAAGCCGGAATGGCCAGAAACCGCCGTGTAGAAATTACGATTCTCGAATAGACAGCCAGCTCGGGAAAATTCCACTTTAAAAACTCTAGTTTCTCCAGATAGAATGGTTTAAATCCTTAAACCTTGCTTTAAAATGTGAAATTTTTTACAATTAAATTATGAAATACTCTCTCAATTTTAAAATGGGGTTGGTATTGTCATTTGTCACTTTATTGGGCCTCTCTTCCTGTGACAATGTACTGCCAGTTCCGTCGATTAATAATGGTGCAGGTGCCGGTGAATTAACTTCAAAAGTAATCGCAACACCTGAAAATGTAAGAGCAACTCACGGAAGAAAAGGTGTCATCACGATTTCCTGGACTCCGATTTCAAATGCCCAGTATTATTTCATCTACAAAGCAAATTCTCCGCATGATACTTATGTTCAAATTGATGAAGCAGGAGCAGGATCAACGAGTCTTGATATTAAAGTTCCATCTGGAACAAGCGGGTATTTTAAGGTTGCTGCAGTTGATGCATATGAGCATGTTTCAGATTTGAGTCTTGCTGTGTATGGAACTTCACTTGCGACTCCGGTTATTACGGCGATAGAAGAATCTCTTGATTCTGCAACTGTTTACTGGTACATGATGAATGTAAGTGCAGATTCTTATTTGAGCACAATCAGATACAACATTAATTGCTATAACACAGATGGTTCGTTGAAGAGTACGAAAACTTTATCTGCAACTGAAGATACGATGTGTGTATTTGAAAATTTAAATTCTGCGACAAAATATTTTTATGAAGTTGAAGCATATATCGCAAGCGCACAGGATAGTGTAGAAAAAAGTTTGAAACTTGATAGCGAGACTGCTGTAAACCTTATTCCAAAAGCAGCAGAGTTTACAGTATCAGAGGGTGATTACACTAATAAAATTGAACTTAAAATTAAGCTTCCTGAAGTTGGAAAAATTCTTGCGCAGAGTGGAAAGGGTGGAGCCAGTGCATCAAGTTATGAAAGCGG
>JAGHSB010000011.1 GCA_018066075.1 Candidatus Treponema scatequi | reverse complement strand
AAAGTGATTTAAGCTGAAAATTCAGTCTGGAAAAGATAATGAAGGAAAGGAATTAAGGTGTCGGATGGCTCCCTGGTGTTACGGCGGCTATTTGCTGTAAGAAAAAAAAGCATAACAGTTTTCAAAGCCGATACGCTGTCGAGCCGCCACGGTTTAAAACAATGTTATGCTCACAATGTTCAAGAATGTATAAAACCAATATCATATATAAAATCAAATGCAGCAGAAATGATGTCTTTTGTAAATGACAGAAAAGAACCAATGATAATTACGTTTTTGTGCATACAATCATAGATGAAAGAAGAAATTTTGAAGATATAATTATCTCAAAGTTGACTAGAGAATATAATAAGAAAGCATAACACCCTTTTACGACCTGCGGTTTTGCGGTTTAAAAGTCATGTATGGTGAAGAATTTTATTGGTATAATGTAGAAGCTAATGGTTATCCATGTAAATCCGTGTCTAAAAAAAACATCCCTTCTCAATAGATTCCAAATCTCTCGAACTACCTCTCCCTCACAACACCCTTCAACCATTCCATTACGCTCTCCTCACTTCCATCTTTCTTAACTTTCCCAGTTCCATCATTCATCATAATCCAGAAGTGCCAGCGCTTTTCATACTGTTTGTATCTCGAGTTTTTACACCATTTCGAACACTTCTTTGCAGTGTGAAGGCCCTGTTCGAAAATTTCTTTGTCGTTTTCGGAAAGGGCAAAGCAGAACTGAACGGGGAGGAGAGAAAGCAATTCTTTTTTTGACATTTGGTAAAAGCCGCTTCCTGAAATGACTGCGCGGAACAAACGGGGCTCGGTGCATGCAAGTTCCACTACAAACTTTGCGCCTTGTGAAAATCCGTAACCGATGATGTTTGTGCGGTCGATGCAGTTGTTTTTTATGCAGATGTTCTGGATGAGAAGGCTCGTGCTGTGCGGGTCGGTGAAGTATTCGATGCGGGAAAGAATTACGAGAACTGCGGCGCCTTCTGGGTAGATTTCTTTTTGAAAGTCTTTATCAATGAAGATGCTTCCGTATTTGTGGAGGCTTGCGCCTGTTTCGGTTGAGCCGTGGAATACGACGATGAGTGGAATTTTTGCGTCTTCGTTGTTTTTGTCTGATCTGTATTTTTCGGGGAGGTAGAGATATGTTTTGTGGCCGGCCGGGACTTCTTCGTAGTACCAGTGTGAGCTCTGGTATTTTACAAGCGGAACATTGTAAGCTCCGTCAAAAACAAAGTCCATCGGTTTTCGAGTGTAGAGCCGTTTTACGAAAATTCCACATAAAATAAAAACTGCAAAAACTGCAGCGACTGTAATCAATAAATTTTTCATCTTCATAAGTCTGATTATATTGCCCTCCAGAGGGTGTTTTGGTTGTCGAAATTGATATAAGTAAGGTAAATTTTAACGCATTTAAGTGGAATTTGCACGAAATTTAAAGGCTGTTGGCTTATAAGTTCCCTTAAAAAATCCAAAAAATATTGCCATTACTCGGTTTTTTTTA
>JAGHSB010000136.1 GCA_018066075.1 Candidatus Treponema scatequi | reverse complement strand
CAACAATTTTCAATTAAAGTAACTTGTGATATAATAGGACTATTATGATAGCAAAAACAATTAAAGAAACAATTTCAAGCCCTGGAGCATCTGCAATCAGAAAGATGTTCGAACAGGGAAAAATCTTAAAGGCAAAATACGGTGATGACAAAGTATTCGATTTCAGTATCGGAAATCCTGACCTTGATCCGCCGGAAGAAGTATTAAATGCAATTGAAGAGGCTGCAAAAGACAGATCTCACATGATTCACGGATACATGTCAAATGCAGGTTATGACGAAGCACGCCAGGCTAAGGCTGACAAAGAGACACTCGAACAGGGCGTTAAAGTACCAGCCGACTGTGTAGTAATGTCATGTGGTGCAGCCGGTGCAATTAACAGCGTTTTCAAGACTCTTTTGGAAGAAGGTGATGAAGTTATCGTTCCGTCTCCGTTCTTTGTTGAATACAGAAATTATGCTAAAAACTTCAAGGCAAAATTGATCGAAGTTCCAACTAAAGCTGACTTCTCACTCGACGTTGACGCAATCAAAAACGCGTTCAATTCAAAAACAGCTGCCGTTTTAATAAATTCCCCTAACAATCCTACAGGAAGAATTTATCCTGACTCAGACATCAAGGCACTCTGCGACGCACTCAAAGCTTTCGGTGACAAGACAGGACGCTACCCATACTTAATCTGTGACGAACCATACCGCGCAATTACATACGACGGAAAAAAAGTTGCAACAGTATTTGACAAATATGACTACGCAGTAATCGTAACATCATTTGCAAAAAACCTTTCAGTTCCTGGCGAACGAATCGGTTATGTCTGCTTAAATCCGTCATGTCCTGAAAAAGCTGATTTTATCGGCGGAGTAATTTTTTCGACACGCGTTTTGGGATATGTAAATGCTCCGGGATTTTTCCAGAGAGTAATTGCAAAAAGCTGGAACGCAAAATGCGATTATTCTGCTTACACAAAGAGAAGAAATCTTGTTAAAGATGTTCTTGATAATGCCGGTCTTAAATATGCAGACCCAGAAGGAGCTTTTTACATTTTTGCAAAAGTTCCTGATTCGTGGGGAGATGATGACCAGGGATTTATCAAGGTTCTCGAAGAAAATATGATTTTGTGTCCTGCAGGAAGCGGATTTGGAATGAAGGGCTGGTTTAGAATCTGCTATTGTGTAGATGAAAAATCAATCATCAATTCACGCGATGCATTCTATAAGGCAGCTCACACAGAAAAAAAATAAGCTATAAAATTGATTGCTGCTTACGGAGGAAAATATGAAGATTTTAATGGTTAGTGCAGAAGCTGTTCCATTTGCAAAAACAGGAGGACTTGCTGACGCAGTTTCGGCTTTGGCAATTACTTTTGCAAACATGGGACACGACGTAAAAATTGTTATTCCGCGTTATTACAAAATTGACAGAAATAAATTGACACCGCTTGAAGGTCCGATGGGAGTTCCTGTTGGTGGAGGCGAAGCGTGGACTCAGGTTTTTGAAACAACAATGCCTGACTGTGATAATCTCAAAGTATATTTTATCGATCATGAACAGGCTTTTGGTCGCGACGGCGTTTATGGAACTCCGAGCGAAACTGACTTTCATGACAACCCGTATCGCTTTTCAATTCTTTGTCACGGCGCATTCCAGCTTTGCCGCAAGCTCGGCTGGATTCCTGACATCATCCATTGCCACGACTGGTCAGCAAGCCCGGCTCTCGTTTTCTTAAAACACATTTACCGCTACCAGGAATTTGATAATACTGCAGGCGTTCTGACGATTCATAACCTTGGTTACCAGGGACAGTACTCAAAAGAAAGTTTTGCAAGTTTTGGAATCGACTGGGGACTTTACTACGGTGCAGGCTTTGAACATCACGGCGGCATCAATCTTTTGCAGGCCGGTATTTCAAGCGCTGACATGATTACAACTGTTTCACCGACATACGCAAACGAGATTCAGACAATGGAAGGCGGTTTTGGAATGGACGGTCTTTTGAGAGTCAGAAGCGATGTTGTTCGTGGAATTTTAAACGGCGCCGATCTCAGGGCATGGAACCCTAAGACAGACAAGAGAATTCCAAAAAATTACGACTTTAAGACAATCAAAGATAAAGCTGTAAATAAAAA
Source organism: Candidatus Treponema scatequi (assembly GCA_018066075.1). Lineage (GTDB taxonomy): Bacteria > Spirochaetota > Spirochaetia > Treponematales > Treponemataceae > Treponema_D > Treponema_D scatequi. The sequence continues at coordinate 8,449 of JAGHSB010000136.1, read as the reverse complement.
AGCACTTCAGGAAAAAATGGGACTTGAAGTAAATCCTGATGTTCCAGTATTCGGAATCGTAACAAGACTTGCAGATCAAAAAGGTATTGCAGAACTGTTTGCTCCGACATACGGATGCATGTACAACATGTGCAATAATCTTAAAATCCAGGTTGCAGTTCTCGGAAGCGGAGAAGCGTGGTGTGAAAATGAAATCCGCACTCTTGAATCAAAACTTCCTAATTTTAAGGCTTACATTGGATATGATGAAAATTTGAGTCACTTGATTGAAGCAGGCTCAGACTTCTTTATCATGCCGTCAAAATACGAACCGTGCGGCCTTAACCAGATTTATTCTTTACTCTACGGAACTCTTCCAATTGTAAGAAGAACTGGCGGACTTGCAGATACAGTTGAAAATTATAATGAGCAGACAGGTGAGGGAACAGGATTTATGTTTGACTGCCTTACTCCTGGTGCTGTTTATGATACTGTAGGCTGGGCAACTTATGCTTACTACAACAAGAAAGACGACATCAGAAAGATGCAGAAAGCCGGAATGTCAAAGACATTCACATGGGATAAATCCGCAGAAGCCTATCTTGAAACTTACAAAGAGGCAATCTTCAGAGGCTGCCACCGCTAGTACTCAAGTACTGTTTCGGCTTCAGTCACATACCAGTCTGCGAGGTGTTCTCCGGACTGGCTGTCATACCATGAAACGCCGCCGTCAAAGTTTAATGTTACAAGATTGTCTTTGTCTGCACAAACTTTGTACGGAAGGCTGTAGCTTCTTGGATATGAAACTATTTTCTTTCCCTTTACCTGAACAGATGAAACTGTACTTCCAGAAACTTTGTTATAGACTGTTCCATTGCATGCAAATAAGAAACTTGAAAAATCAATTGAGTCGATATTGGAAAGTGTATGTAAAACTTCAGATTTTTTATCGAAGTGATTGAATCTGATGATTTTTACAGCTGGTTTATTTGAGTTTTCTGAATATATAAGAAAGTAGATGCTGTTTGCACTTGTCTCAGCATCTTTTGGATTGCCAGCGTCATTTACAGAATCTGTTTCAATTGCAAGAATGTGATCTGCATCAATTTTAAGTGGAACTGTTTCGTGTGTTTTTGTATTTACATAAAGACATGCAGAACTGCTTATATGACTGTCTGTCTTTGCAATATAAAGGTCATTTTCGTTAATGAGGACTGCATCAAAGATTCCAGTTCCGAAATAGAGTTCTGAAATCTGCTTTGTATCAAAATCGTAGCAGTTTACTTTTGAAACATTTTCGATTTCAATGATTTTGTTTCCACATGCTTTTATTGAACCTATTATTCCTGTCGGTGTGAAAAGTTTTTCAAAAGTTTTTGCAGTTTTATTGTAGCAGAATACAGGTAAGTCTGTACCTTGTGTCCAGAAAATGATTTTGTCTTTCATTACTGTAATGTTTTTCTGGTTTCCAGTTCCGCAAAGCTGGTCAATCTGACTTTTGTCTTCGTTTGAAACATATAATGTCTTGTTTGTAAGAAGAAGCAAAACAGAACCGTCAAATGCAGCATCGATTACTTTCTGTCTTGTATCTTTTGAAATTAATGAAAGGTCTTCCGTAAGGTCATTGTTTGTTGCCGAGAAAATGTTTCCTTTTACAGATCCGAAAAGATATCTTTCATTTGTTATCGAAAACGATGTAATTTTTTCTGCAGATTTTCCAACTACATTTTTAATAATCTGAGGATTTGCAATTCCTGTATCTGTAACTGTAAATTTGAAAATAGATGCAGAACGTCCTGAACTTGAATCATAATAATAGAGTTCATCTTCGTAATTGAAGAATACGGGATTTGTCGAATTGATTTCAAATACTTTTTTACCGCTCATTGCATCGATGATGATGATTTTTTTGTCTTTGCTTCCGGCAATGTAACGGTTTTTATTAAATGAAATGAGTTTTGACAGTCCTTTTTCAGATTCGACTTTTTTGAGGAGTTTTCCGCCGCCGATTGAATAGTAGGCGATGTTACCGGTAAGTGTATATGACATGAGGGACTTTTCACTGTTTGCAGTCTCTACAAAAGATGTCATGAACATTTTTTCAGATACTGGTTTTGTTACTTTTCCGTCTGATGAACTTAAAAAGATAGTACCGTTTTCTGTTGCTGTTCCGATGATGATGTATGTACCTTTTTTACTGTAGGTCAGCGAAAGAATAGAGTCTGTAAAGGAAACTGAAAACTTTTTTGTAAGCTTTGTACAGTCCCAGACTGAAATTGTGTGAATTGTATTTTCATCAGTTTCATAAAATGCGATTTCATTTTTATTCGGATGAATAGCAGAATATTTGATTTTTTTATCAGTTACCTGATACTGGAGTCCTTCGTTTTTTTCATTCCATCTTGAAACGCTTCCGTCTTTTGAAACTGTAAAAAAAGATCCATCATTTGAAACTATGTCAGAAAAAATAGAAATGACTTCTTCATTATGAGCCATAAAAGAAGTTCTTGTTTGAGCAAATGCTAATGCTGATGCGAGAACTAATGTAACTAAACCGATTATTTTTTTCATTTTGCAACACTTCCTTTTGATAATGCATTTTTAATGATGTCTATAAAATATCTCACGTCACCTGTAACTCCGATAAACAAAAGGAATACGATGAACGCAAGCCCAATAAGCTGAACTTTCTGCTGAATTTTTGCAGGTACTTCTTTTCTGAATATAATTGCAATGATTGCAAAAAGAATAAGTCCTCCGTCAAGAATTGGAATCGGAAGGAGATTCATTACGCCAAGAGAAATACTGATTAATGCAAGAAATTCGAGGGTGGTGTAGAGACCTGCCCTGAAATTGATTTTATATGTTTCAGTTACAGAAGATCCGAGCATATAAGTAATTCCTGCAGGACCACGGCTTGCTTTTGTAACATCAACTCCCTTGAAAAGAATTGTAAGGCTTTTTAAAGTCTGACCGACCATGTTAATGCAGTCTTTTGTTCCGTGATAGATTGCAGGAAAGAAAGAATAAGTCGGAGCTTCAAGTTTTACTTCGCTTTCCAGGTTAGGATAGATTCCCAAGACTCCGTTTCCCATTTCTTTATTTATTAAAGTAGTAACTTTAAAAGTTAAGATTTCTCCATTGCGGTCAACGACTACAGTAAGCTGTTCTTTTGGTCTGCAGACAATCTCTTCCCTTACTTCGTTAAAGTTTGTTGTTTCAACATTGTTGATTTTTATAATTTTATCTCCAGTCTGCATTCCGGCATCTCGAGCCGGGCTTTCTGTAATTGTATCATCGATTACGATTTCATTTGTGTAAGAATAATATTCATAGCCGACCATTGAAATGACGGTAAAAAATAAAATTGCAATAATAAAATTAAATAAAGGACCCGCAAATGCAATCAAAGCTCTTTTCGCCGGATGAACTCCGTATAACGAATGCGGATCATCTGAAATTACAGATAAATTGTTTTCAATCGCATTCTGAAAATCTTTTTCACCTTCCATTCCGCAGTAACCGCCGAGTGGAATTGCTGAGATTCTGTAATCAGTTCCGTTTATTTCTTTGTGTGCAAGAATCGGTCCCATCCCGATTGAAAAACTTAAAACTTTAACACCGAAGATTTTTGCAAAAATAAAATGTCCAAGTTCGTGAAAGAAAACTAATAAGCTTAATCCTAAAAGACCGATTAAAATTTCTAAAACAACCATTATTTTACTTCTCCGGCGTATTTTCTTGCAGTTGTATCGATGGAGAAAACATCTTCAAAAGACTCTGGTGTCTTTGAAAAATCTTTTTCCAGTACTTTCTGTGTTATATGTGGAATTTCCAAAAATCCGATTTCTTTGTTAATAAACTTTGCCACTGCGACTTCATTTGCCGCATTGAAAGCGATAGTGTAACCGCCGTTTAGTTTTGCTGCCTGGTATGCATATTTAAGCATTGGAAAGTCATCGTAGCGGGGTTTTGTAAAAGTGAGTTCTTTGTCAAAAAGATCAAATGGTTCAAGATAGTTTTTTGCATTTTTTGGATATACAAGACTCTGAAAAATCGGATGTTTCATGTCAGGGTCTGAAATCTGTGCATAAAGCATTCCGTCGTTTGTTCTTACAATCGAGTGGACAAGGCTCTGCGGATGAACTACAACTTTTACATGGTCTGTATCAAAGCCAAAGAGGCGAGTTGCTTCAATTACTTCAAGTCCTTTATTTGCAAGGCTTGCAGAATCAATAGTAATTTTTTTGCCCATGTTCCAAGTCGGATGCTTCAAGGCATCTTCAACTGTTACATTTGCAAGCTGTTCTTTTGTCATATTTTTGAAAGGACCGCCAGAGGCCGTGATTATGAGTTCTGAAACATTTTCTTTTTTACACTGATTGATAAGGCAGAAAATTGCAGAGTGTTCTGAATCTACAGGAATGATGTTTGCATTGTTTTTGTCTGCAAGGGCTTTGATTAAAGGCCATGCCATGACAACTGTTTCTTTGTTTGCAAGTGCAAGATCAATTTTGCTGTCGAGTACGATTTTACTTGGTAAAAGGCCTGCAGCACCTGCGATTCCGTTTACGACGATGTCCGGTTTTGTTTCATCGATTAAGCGCTTGATTCCGTCTGTGCCTTCGACAGATGTAAGCGAAGATTTGCAATTGAATTTTTTTTCAAGTGCAGAGAGTTTTTCTTTATTTGAATTTGCCGTAATTGCGACGATAGAAAAATCGTCTTTCATATTTCTTGCGATGTCGAGAGTGCTTGTTCCGATGGAACCTGTTGCACCTAATACTAAAATCTTTTTCATAATTCAAATGTCTTAATTAATTAAAAATATAGCGGACGATGATATAGAAGATTGGAGCAGCGCCAAATACAGAGTCGATTGAATCGAGTGCACCGCCGCGACCTAAGATAATATTTCCGCTGTCTTTACATCCACTTGAACGTTTGAATACAGATTCTGCAAGATCACCGATGATGCTTGCTGTTGTAACACATACTGCGAGAATGATTAATTTTACAAAACCTGCAGTTCCAAAAATATCCTGCCAGAAAACATATTTCAATAAAAAGCAGATGCCGATTGTTCCAAGATAAGCACCGATAAATCCAGCGATGCTTTTGTTTGGACTTGCAGCAATCAAACCGCGGTTGTTCTTTCCGAGTGTCATTCCAAAAAGCCATGCAGCAGAGTCACTGATGAAAACAAAGAAAAGATATAAAACAATGAGTTCTGAAGAATGATTCAAAACTGAAAGTCTTGAAATAAATGTAGGTAAGAAACCTGCATATGCAACACAGAAGATTGCATTTGCAATTTTTTCATTAGATTTTTCAAATTCTTTTGCACTTAAAGCTTCGACTGCAAAGATTATTAAAATTGCACAGGCAAACGCGATGTCTACGAAAATATAATCGAAATTGAAAAATCCGCAGAAATATGAAATCAAAGGTAAAATAACGCTCAGTGTAATTAAAAATGGTTTTGGCATTAATGCACTTTTTTTGCTGAGCATGTTTGAAAGCTCGAGGGCAGCAAGGAAAGAAAAAGTTAATAATAAAATATGTAAAGTGAGGTGATTAAAATATGGTGGAAGTACGAATGCAAGAACAAGAGGCATTCCGATAAAAAATATTAATAATCTCTGAACTAACTTTGGCACTTTTATATCCTTACTTATTCAAGACATCACCAAATCTTCTGGTTCGTCTTGAAAAATCTTCAATGTTATTTTTAAATTCTTCTACAGAATAGTCCGGCCACAAAGTATCTGTGAAGCAGAGTTCTGCATAGGCTGAATGCCAGAGCAAAAAGTTGCTTAGTCTTTTTTCGCCGCCTGTTCTGATTAAAAAATCTACATCAGGTAATTCTGGTACATCAAAATTATCAGAGATAGATTTTTCTGTTATTTCGGAAGTGGAATTTTTCAAAAGCTTTTTAACGCTTCTGACAATTTCATCTCTTCCGCCGTAATTAATTGCAAGAACGCAGGTGAGGCCAGTGAAATGACTTGTCTCTTCCTTTGCTTTTACAATTTCATCCTGGACATCTTTTGGTAATCCGGCAAGATCACCGATGTGCTCGATACGAATTCCATTTGCCTTGTAAAAATCAAATTCTGCACGCAAATGACCGCGAATCAAACCCATAAGATATCCGACTTCTTCCTGTGCGCGCTTCCAGTTTTCTGTGGAGAAAGTGTAGAGCGTCACATATTTTATTCCGAGATCAGCACAGGCTTTGACAATTCGTTTTGCAGATTCAAGTCCTTCTTTATGGCCGGCTGTTCTTACAAGGCCACGTTTTTGTGCCCAGCGACCGTTGCCGTCCATAATGATACCGACATGAAGAGGAATATTCGAGCTGCCATTTACCTGTGTTGTATCGGACATAAAATTAGTCCATTATCTCTTTTTCTTTTGCATCGTAAATCGAATTGATTTCTGCGATGTATTTGTCTGTTGTTTTCTGGAGTTCGTCTTCCATCTTTTTCAAATCGTCTTCTGTGATTTCTCCGGCTTTCTGCTGTTTCTTGAGATCGTCGTTTCCGTCACGGCGGATGTTTCTGATAGAAGTTCTTGAGTTTTCAGCAATTGTCTTTGCCTGTTTTACGAGTTCCTTTCTTCTGTCAGCTGTGAGAGGTGGAATTGATACGCGGATTACTTTTCCGTCGTTAGAAGGGTTAAGTCCGAGGTCAGCAACCTGAATGCCTTTTTCGATTTCTGAAATGAGCGACTTGTCAAATGGCTGAATGATGATTGAGCGTGCTTCTGGAATTGAAATTGTAGCAACCTGGCTCAATGGAGATTTTGTTCCGTAATAGTCAACGCGAACTTTATCAAAAATAGCAGCTGAAGCGCGGCCTGTTCTGATTGCGTTAAAAGAATCTTTAAGAGCAGCAATTGTTTTGTCCATGCGCTCGATACTTGTTTGATTAGACATAAATAACCTTCCCAAAAATGTATTTTTTTTATTATACCACAATTTTTAATAAATATCAAAAAAAGCGGCACTATACTCATAAATGAACTCTACAAGTAATAGTTACCGCTTTTTAAGCTAATTAATGCTTATTTTCCGAGTACGAAAAGTTTTGTTGTAGCAAATGCAAGTTCTGCACCAGCTTCTTTTCCTACCTGGCCAAGCTTTGTTGCAACAGATACTTTGTCATCTTTTACGAACATCTGGTCAACGAAACAGTTTTCAGCAAGGAGCTTCTTGATTTTTCCAGCAAGGATTCCTTCTTTAACGTTATCTGGTTTTGAAGCCATTTTTGGATCGTTGTCCATCTGTGCTTTAAAGATGTCTTTCTGTTCATTGATGAAGCTTTCTGGAACATCTTCTTTTGTGATGTATTCAGGAGTGAATGCTGCGAGGTGGAGACAACAGTCATAAGCAAACTGTTTAACTACATCTGCATCAGATCCTTTTACGATTACACATGCACCAGTTTTGAAGTCTGAGTGTACGTATGTAGCAGCTGCACATCCTGCAGGTACTTCAAATACGTTTACGCTCTTAACTGCCATGTTTTCGCGGATTTTAATCTGCAAATCTTCAAGCAATTTTTTGTGTTCATCAGAAACTTCTGTGAGGTTCTTTTCGAATGTTACGTCGAGGAGTTTTTCTCCAAGAGCGATGAAGTCAGCGTTTTTAGCAACGAAGTCTGTTTCACATGTAAGTTCGATGAAAGCGATTTTGTTTCCGTTCTGGCGAACGAAAATGCGTCCTTCTGAAGTAGCGCGCTCTGCACGTTTTTCAACAGCAGCGAGACCTTTTTCTTTAAGAAGTTTTGCAGCTTCTGCTTTGTCACCGTTACATTCTGTGAGAGCTTTCTTACATTCCATTAATCCAGCGCCAGTTGCTTCACGCAATTCTTTTACGTCAGATGCTTTAATTTCCATAATTATGCTCCCGAATTATTTATAAAGTTTGTCTTCGTCAACGAGGCTGTCTTTTTCGTCTGCTTCAACGTCTTCTTCTTTTGCTTCAGTTGGCTGATAGTTAGAGTAGTCAACGATTTCTTCGTCTTCTTTCTTGTTAACAGCGTCTGTCTGAACTCCGTCTTCATCTTCATTGAGGTTTTCAATGATTTTGAGACCTGCATCGTTGTCAGCTTCGATTACTGCGTTAGCAATGATAGAAGTGAACAATGTGATGGCGCGGATAGCGTCGTCGTTACCTGGGATAGGATAGTCGATGCCTTCTGGGTTACAGTTTGTATCTACAACTGCGATTACAGGAATGCCCATTCTGTGAGCTTCTGCAACAGCAATCTGTTCTTTGTGTGTATCGATAATGAAGATAGCTCCTGGGAGTTCTTTCATTTCTTTGATACCGCCAAGGTTCTTTTCGAGCTTAGCTTTTTCTTTCTGGAGTGATGAAACTTCTTTTTTTGTGAGACTTGCAAATGTTCCGTCTACTTCCATCTTTTCGATTTTCTTAAGACGAGCAAGTGATTTTTTGATTGTA
>JAGHSB010000048.1 GCA_018066075.1 Candidatus Treponema scatequi | reverse complement strand
GAATAAATACAAATCAAAACTTAATCAATTTAATTAAAACAATCTCATTAAATCTTCAATTGTTTCGCGTCTTCTGATTTCTTTCACGCTGCCGTCTTTACAGATCATCACTTCAGCAGGTCGTGGTCTTGAGTTATATGTTGAACACATGCTCCAGCCGTATGCACCTGTGTCGAGAATTGCGAGAAGGTCATCTTTTTTGATTTCTGGAAGTTCGCGGTCTTTTGCGAGTAAGTCACCTGATTCACAGATATTTCCGCAGACTGTCAGAGTCTTAAGGTTTTCACGGTTTACGATTTTACCGTCTCTGATAACTTCAATATCGTGCCAGCTGTCGTACATTGAAGGGCGAACGAGAACGTTCATTCCGCAGTCGCAGCCTGCAAAGTGGATGCCGTTGTTTTCTTTAATTGCGTGAACGCGTGATAAAATGAAGCTGCCTTCTGCAACGCAGTATCTTCCTGGTTCTGATTTGAAAAGTGGAACGTAACCGACCTTCTCAACAAATTCATCGAGAATGACTTCGAGCTTAGCCTTGAAATCTTCCATCGGAAAATCTTTTTCATCATCGAGCTTGTGATATGGAATTCCATAGCCACCGCCAAAATCGATGAAGTCGAGTTTTCCGAATCTTTCTGAAATGCGGAGGATATTTTTTACAGCCTCAAGATATGGAGTCGGTTCCATAAATAAAGATCCGATGTGCTGGTTGATACCGGCAATCTTGAGGTTATACTTTTTTGTGATTTCAAAAATCTTATCGATGTCAGATTCTGAAATTCCAAACTTAGTTTTCTTTCCACCGGTTACAACTTTTTCGTGATGACCAGCTCCTACTCCCGGATTAATTCTGACAGCACATCTTCTTGCATTGTCATCTTCATTCAATCCGAGTCTTTCGCAAACTTCACCGTAGCGTTCAAGCTGGCAAAGTGAATCAAGGCTTGTCATAATTCCATTGTGAATTGCAAATTCGATTTCATCTTCTGAAACATTGTTCGGAACAAAAAAGATTCTTTCTTCAGGCATTCCGGCTTTTAAAAGAAGTGTCATTTCTCCGACGCTCATCGCATCGCAGTTGATGTTTTCTTCTATTGCAAGCTTGAGAATGTTGATGTTTGTATTTGCCTTAACAGAATAGTTTGCAGTGTAAGGATACTTTGTAATAACCTGAGAAACATTGTGCATGCGGTTTCTCAAGATTTCTTCACTGTAAACATAGAGCGGAGTTCCAAACTTAGAAGCAAGGTCCTCTGCATTGTTACCTTTTAAAAAATTAGATTCATTAATAAAAGAATTCATTAGGTCTCCAAAAAAAATACCATCATTTAATAACAGCAATCATTTTTAATACCCGCGTCCGAAGGATCGCGGGCTTTCAATTGACTAGAGTAAATGAGCGCGAATCTCGTCGCCGCTCATCTGGCTCAACATTGCAGGCGGTACGTCGAATACTGTCTTGCATCCGTAGTCACCTTTCTGGTTCATGCGGTAAACTGCACGAGCGTATGCAACGAGTACGCTTGATGTGAATGCAGGATTTGAATCGAGCTTGAGGCTGTATTCGATTACGTTGTTGTACTGGTTGTCCCATCCAGTTTTTCCAGTTCTAATTACGAAACCGCCGTGTGGAATTTCTTTGTGATCGCGGTCAAGTTCTGCCTGGCTGATGAAGTGAACTGTTGTATCATAGTCTGCAAAGTAATTTGGCATTGTCTTGATTTCGTTTTCGATTCTTGCAAGGTCTGCACCTTCTTTTGCAACTACGAAACATTCGCGAGTATGTTTTTCACGAGTTGTGAGTTCTGGGTTTTCACATGCGCGAACTTTTCTGAGAGCTTCATCAACTGGAATTGTATACTGTCTTGCATCCTGTACGCCTTCAATGCGTCTGATTGCATCTGAGTGTCCCTGTGAAACACCTTTTCCCCAGAATGTATAATCTTTTCCTTCCGGGAGAACGCAGTTTGCATAAAGTCTGTTGAGTGAAAAAAGTCCCGGGTCCCAGCCGCATGAGATCAATGCTGTGTGCTGAGATTTTGCTGCAGCGTCATCAACATTTGCAAAGTGTTCAGGAATCTTTGCGTGTGTGTCAAAGCTGTCGATTACGTTGAAGTATTTTGCATATTCAGGTGTCTGTGTTGGAAGGTCTGTTGCACTTCCACCGCAGATTACGAGAACATCGATTTCATCTTTGTGATTTAAAATATCATCAACGCTGTAAACTTTTACTCCAGGTGTCATAACTTTTACAGTTGAAGGATCACGACGAGTAAATACTGCTGTGAGTTCACAGTCAGAGTTCTGCTTGATGGCACATTCAATTCCTTTTCCGAGGTTACCATAACCTAAAATTGCAATTTTCATTTTATACTCCTTTGCATTCTGAAATTAAAAATCAGAATGCATCTTAAAATTTTCTTTGTTCCAGAAGAACAATTTTATTTTTCAACGCTTCTTTTATTACATCAACCAGATTTCTCTGGCCCGAATAAAGACACGTGTCTTCCAAAGTTCCACTAAACTGTCCCGTCAAAACATAAAACGAATCAGTTATCAATCTCACCTGCCCTTCATCGCACTCAGTTTCATAAACTTTTGCACCCTGCATTTTAAAACCGTCAGACAGGATTACGATTTTCTTTTTTTCTGCAGCAAGCTTTTTTAACTCTTCAGAAAAAAGTTTTACGACTTCTTTTGAAGCCATCATGTACAGACGCTTTTCTGTTTTAGAAAGCATCACGCAGATTTTATTTTTTATATTTTCATAGCCTTTGACTGTGATGTAGCCTTCGGCTTTTTCTTTTTTAGATGGAATGTTACGAAGTATTTCTTCTTTTTTATCAGATAAAGTTCTGATTGTAGAGTCCAGAAACTCTTCAGGATTTACGGCGTCGTATTTTGTATTCTCGCCTTCTGAAAGTACGCAGGCGCCTTTGTTTACAAGTTCTGACAAAGCAGAATAGACGTTGGAACGCGATATTCCTGTTACCTTTGAAATCTCATAGCCCGTACTTTCTCCAAGCTTTACAAGTTCGATGTAAATCAAAGCTTCCTGGCGGGAAAGTCCAAAGCACATTAAGTTTTCAATCAAAGTGGAATTCATAAAACCCCTTTCAATTCCTTATAGTAGTTCTTTTTAATACTACTATAACCTATTTTTAATTAATCTGTCAACAACCAGCTTTCCTATATCAAAATATTCCTAAAAAAACCAAAATCAACCTCAACAAAATGCCGAATTTGCAAATTCCACTTGAAAAAGCGTTTACTCATGTTACAATTATTTAATAGAGGATTTTAGAGGGTTTTCATGAAAGTTCGTTCAGTTATCTTCCACCGAAAACAGGTAATTGTCACAGTTATTTTTGTTGCTGCTGTTCTTGCATGCGCAGGCATTGGCTTTTCAATTATTTACATTCACTCAAAATTTGCATGCTGGGGAAGACTCAGCTCAACTGCAGGAATTACTGAAGTAAAATCACGCTCACTCATCCAGGCTTATGAAAACAGCCTTAAAAGTATTGCGAACATCCTCGAACTCGTCGACAACCCTAACGATTCAAGCTACCTCAGACATCTCAATACAGTAAAACTCTACGATTTAAATTCCCCGGTCAGACTTTTTCTTAAAAATGGAACTGCATATACCGAAGACGCTATTTATGATGATTACTCTGAATATGTAAAATTTGAAGACATTGCAACTAAAGAACCGTTTCTTACAACTGTTCATAAAGATCCGTTTCATCCTGAAATTTTAATTACAGAAATCAGAGTTCCTATTAAAAAAAATAATGAAGTCATCGGCGTTCTTTCAAGTCCTGTTAATTTGAAAAAACTTGAAGAGTATATTGCAGAAGCGTCTACACCAAGCCGTGCATATGTAATGATTCTCGACAGACGAGATGATACACTCGTTGCAGATACAGACCACAAACAGATAATTAATATCAACAACTTTAGAAACAGACAGGATGCAGAAGGTTTTTCATTTGAACAGTTTCTTGATGATGTCTATCACTGTAAGCCAGCCCGTGGTGCAATCGTAAGTTTACGAACTGGAAAAGTAAAATATCTTTTCTCAATTCCATCTGAAATTCCTGATTACTCTGTAATCATCGAAATGAATAAAGAAATTCTTTTTCAGGATATGCTCCTGATTAAAAAGATATTTATATTCCTTATTATTGCAACAACAATTCTCTTCCTTTGCTATCTTACTTTGACATACAGAATTACAAGAAAGCAGATGGAAGAACAGAACTTTGAATATTCTGAAATCGCAAAAGCTTTGAGTAAAAGTTTTGACGTCATCTACTTTATCAACACAATCGACAACACTTATAAAGTTTTTAATAAAACTCATCAGTGGAATGACCTTCAACTTGATCATCAGGAAAAAGATTTCTTTAACGAAACGCTTGTTAACATCGTAAAAGTTATTCATGAAAATGATATCGAAGGCGTAAGAAACTTTGTTGACAAACGAAATCTTCTCAGAATACTTCAGTCTGGTGAAACAAGTTCTCAGGTTTACAGACTCATCATAAACAACGAACCTGTTTACTACAGAATGAAAGTAATGAGAATTGAATCTGACAAAGAACATATCGTACTTGCAACAGAAAACGTAAACAACGAAGTCCTCAATGAACAGCAGTCTCAGCTCAGAAACATCAAGCTCATTCAGGCACTCTCTGACAGCTATGAGACAATTTACTACATTGACCCTATAACTGAAAAATACGAAACTCACGGAACAAACTATACATTTAACGAAAAGATCATTAAGAAACTTTCAAAAGGAGAAAACTTCTTTGATGATTTGATTAAAGATGTAACAAAAGTTATTCACGATCCGGACCAGGAACAGTTTACAAACTTCTTTACACGAAACAATCTCAGTAAAACTGTTTACAAATCGACAGGCAATTACATAGATGTCAGAATTTTAATTGATTACGAACCTGTATGGCACCGCATCAAAGCAGTAGCTGTAAAAGATTCAAATGACAACGACAGATACGTAGTCGGAATCATGAACATCTCAGATTTGAAAAAACAGGAACTCGAAAGATCACGAAACTCAGAAATCATCAAGATTCTTGCATCTGAATATTCTGCCGTATTCTATGTTGACTTCGAAGACGAATCTGTAACTCCGTATACATTAAACGAATATACTATTTCAAACTTCGGACGATACTTCAGAAAAGATGTACCATATACTGAGGCATTCAAAAATTTCGTAGATACAAATGTAAGTCCTTCTGATAAAAACAGACTTCTTGAATTAGGCTCAATCTACAATATTAAAAACACACTTTCAAAGCAGAAATCATACAGCGTTACATACCAGGGTTTAAATGATGGAATTGCACACTACTGCGAACTCAAAATCGTAAAATTCGGTGATGACAGTGACAAGCCAGTTGGTATCGCAATCGGATTCTCTGACCGTGATGAAGAAATCTTAACTCACTATGTAGATACAAAACTTTATGAAGACTATTTCGGTATTTACTTTGTAAACCTCGAAAACGACTCCGTAAGAATCATCAAGCAGGACAAGACAAGAAACATCGTAGACTTCAAGTCAGAAGGACTCTTCTTGAAACAGATGTCATCATATTCATATTACATTCATCCAAAATACAAAGAAGATATGCTCAACTTCTGTAATTCAGAATACTTGATGAATTACCTTAAAGGACAGGACAAACGCGAATTTACATATCAGATTACAAACAACGAATGGCGCCGTGCTACAGCATTTGTCGTAGACCGTGACGGTGACACTCCAAAGACCTTAATCATAACATTCATGAACAATGATGATGTAGCCGCTCAAAAGATTGAACTTACAGAAACTATTGCAGAACAGAAAAAAGCACTTGAAAGCCAACAGATTCTTCTTGAACAGGCACTTGCAAAAGCAGAAGCTGCAAGCAATGCAAAGACTGCTTTCTTGAGCAATATGTCTCACGACATCAGAACACCGATGAACGCAATTACAGGCTTTACGAACCTCGCCCTTGAACATATCGATGAAAAAGAAAAAGTTCATAACTACCTTGAAAAAGTAGCAAAATCTTCTGATCACATTCTCTCTTTGATTAACGACGTTCTTGATATGAGCCGAATCGAAGCCGGAAAAGTTCTTCTTGACCTCGAACCAGAAAACATCATGAACATCATTCAGTATGTAAAGGACATTCTTTCTCCTGAAATCAATTTGAAGCAGCAGAAGTTCATCATCAATACTGAAAATGTAGTTCATGAAACCGTAATGTGTGACAGACTCAGATTAAACAGAATCTTACTTAACATCATTTCAAATTCCATTAAATACACACACCGCGAAGGAATTATTTCAATTAAAATATCTGAAGCAGATACAAATGCAGAAGAATACAAGAGCTATACTTTTGAAATCAAAGACAACGGTATAGGAATGAAACCAGAATTTCTCAAGACAATTTTCGAACCGTTTACACGCGAAAGAAACTCTACAGTTTCGGGTATCCAGGGAACAGGACTTGGAATGGCAATCACTAAAAATCTTGTCGACATCATGAACGGAACAATCAAGATTGACAGTGAAGAAGGAAAAGGAACTACAACAACAATCACTCTTGAACTTAAGATTACTGACAGAACAAAGAATATAATTTCAAAATCAGATAAACATGATGTGTCATTTGCGGGTGCAAAGGTTCTTCTTGTTGATGACAATGACTTTAACCGCGAAATTGCATCACTCATTTTAACTGATCAGGGAATTATTGTAGAAGAAGCCCAGAACGGACAGGAAGCGTACGAAAAGGTCGCAGCATCAGCACCTGGAAACTATGATTTGATTCTTATGGATGTTCAGATGCCTATTATGGGTGGATATGAAGCAACTCAGAAAATCAGGGCTCTTGAGAATAAAGAGCTTGCTAATATTCCGATTATCGCCATGACAGCAAACGCATTCGAAGAAGACCGCGCCGCTGCCTTTAACGCAGGTATGAATGAGCATATTCCAAAACCTTTGAATATTACAAAACTCACTCATACCCTCCAGCAATATCTTACTGGTCAGCGTAGTTAGAGAAGTAATTCTGAATCAAAATTACTGGAGTTCCCTTATCACCAGATCCTGATGTAAGGTCTGCCAAAGATCCGAGAAGGTCTGTAAGCTGACGAGGTGTTGTACCCTGAGTTTCCATTCTTCCCTTGAGGTTCTTATCTTTTGATTTGATGCGTTCGATCATTGCTTTCTTAAGTTCTTCACCTTCAAGACCTTTGAATTCGTTGTCTGAAAGATATTTAAGCTTGAGTTCGTTTGGAGTTCCAACAAGGCCAGATGTGTAAGAAGGAGATACAACTGGATCTGCGAATTCCCAGATTCCACCAACCGGATCTTTAAAACCACCGTCACCATAAATCATAACTTCAACATTCTTTCCGTATTTGTCAGAAAGACGTTTTGAAATATCATCAACGAGTCCCTGGCAGTTGCATGGGAACAATTTAACTGAGTTGTCTGTAGCGAGGTTTGATCCCAAAAGACCAAACTGCGGGTTGCATCCAGATCCGTTTACTGGAGCTGTCATGAGTTCGTCCATGCAGAAGCATTTTCCAACACCAGCTTTTGTAAGGATGCGTTTGTTCATTGGTCCTTCGTGTGTAGAACCGATGATTACATCTTTTGTATAGTTCAAGATTGCTCTTGGGTCATTTGCAAGAATGATTTCTGTATCAGCACATTCAGAAGCTTCTTTGTAGAACTTGATGTAGTCTACGCCTGTGAACGGGTGAATAGGATTTGGAAAGAGTTTGTAGAATTCTTCTGCAGTGAATACGTCTTTTGCAGGGTTGATTCCAGAATCAAGAAGTTCTTCCTGTGAAATAAGTTTATTACCAACTTCATCACCTGGGTATGAAAGCATAACTGTGAGTTTTTTGCATCCGCGTGAAATACCTTTGAGAAGCATTGAGAAACGGTTGCGGCTCATGATAGGGAAAATCAAACCGATGTGAGCGTTTTCACCAAACTTGTTCTTAACATCCTGAGCGATGTCATCAGCTGTACAATAGTTACCCATTGAGATACCTACGACTGCTTCTGTGATACAAACTACATCACGGTCATTGATTGTAAGGTTTGCTTCTTCAACACATTTAGATACTGAATCTACAACGATAGAAGCAAGATCATCACCTTTCTTAATAATTGGTGTACGAACACCACGGCTAATAGTTCCACTAAATTTCATTTGTTACCTCGTGAAAATAATAT
>JAGHSB010000115.1 GCA_018066075.1 Candidatus Treponema scatequi | reverse complement strand
ATAATATACAATTATTCATAAATTTGCTTATTCAGGGATTCCGTTGTTTCCCGGTTAAGAGTGAATTTCCGTTGATTTTCACTTAATATTTATTTTTTTTTGGAGTGTAAAAAAAATGTTAACAGACATTGAAATTGCACAGAAAAATGAGATGGTTCCTGTAAAGGAAATCGCAGCAAAAGTTGGAATGACAGAAGATGATTACGATCTTTATGGCAAGTACAAAGCAAAGATTACTATGTCAGAACTCCGTAAGCTTCAGTCAAAAGTATTAAATGACAAGAAAGGTGGAAAACTCATTCTTGTTACTGCAATCACACCGACTCCAGCTGGCGAAGGAAAATCTACAGTATCTATCGGTCTTGCAGATGGAATGCGTAAAATCGGCAAAAATGCTGTTATCGCATTGCGTGAGCCCTCGTTAGGGCCTTGCTTTGGTGTAAAAGGCGGCGCATGTGGTGGTGGTTATGCTCAGATTGTTCCAATGGAAGATATCAACCTCCATTTCACTGGAGACATTCATGCAATCAGTATTGCAAACAACTTGATTGCAGCTTTAATCGACAACCATATTCAGCAGGGAAATGAACTTGGAATCGATCCTCGTACTATTTCATGGAAACGCTGCGTTGACCTTAACGACCGCGCACTCAGAAATATTACAATCGGACTCGGAACTCGCCTCGACGGTGTTCCACGCCAGGATCACTTCTGCATTTCTGTTGCTTCAGAAATCATGGCTATCATCTGTCTTTCAAAATCTATCACAGAATTAAAAGAAAGAATTTCAAATATTACAATCGGTCAGAACTACAAAAAGGAACCAGTTAAATTTGGTGACTTGAAATGTACTGGTGCAATTGCTTCTCTTTTGAAAGATGCAATCAGACCAAACCTTGTTCAGACTCTCGAAAAGACTCCGGCATTTGTTCATGGCGGACCTTTTGCAAACATCGCTCACGGATGTAACTCAATCAACGCAACACTCTGTGCTCTTGCAACTGGTGACTATGTAATCACTGAAGCAGGATTTGCTGCAGACCTCGGTGCTGAAAAATTCTTCGACATTAAATGCCGCATGAATAATTTGAAGCCATCTGCCTGTGTTATCGTTGCTACAATCCGCGCTCTCAAGATGCACGGCGGCGTTGCAAAAACTGATCTTAAAGCAGAAAATCTCGAAGCTCTCGAAAAGGGATTTGAAAACCTCGCAGTTCACATCGAAAACATCAAGAAGTTTGGTGTAGAAGCTGTTGTTGCAGTAAACAAGTTTATTACAGATACTGATAAAGAAGTTAAACTTCTTGAAGACCTCTGTGCAAAATTTGGTGCAAAAGCAGTTCTCTCTGAAGGCTGGGAAAAAGGTGGAGAAGGTGCAAAAGAATTGGCTAAAGTTGTATGCGAAATTGCAGACAGCGGAAAGTCAGACTTCAAACCTTTGTACGACCTCGAGCTTCCACTTACAAAGAAAATCGAAACTCTTGCTAAAGAAATCTACCGTGCAGACCACGTAGAATTTGAAGCAACAGCTTTGAAAAAACTCAAGAACTTTGAAGAAATGGGATACGGAAAACTTCCTGTCTGCATGGCAAAAACACAGAACTCTATCAGCCACGACAAGAATGCAGTCGGCGCTCCAAAGGGATATGTATTCCCGATCCGCGACGTTCAGCTTTACAGTGGTGCAGGTTTCGTAGTAGCCTTTGCCGGCGAAATCGTTCCAATGCCAGGACTTCCAAAATTACCAGCAGCCCTCAACATTGATGTTGATGACGACGGCGTAATTTCAGGATTGTTCTAGGATTAAGTGGAACTTGGGAAACTGAGTTTCTGATAAGTCCCGCGGTGATGTGTGAAGAGATTTGCGTGTTGCTGCGGGATTTTTTTTTGTAAATATTCTTAATACTTGACATATATATATA
>JAGHSB010000024.1 GCA_018066075.1 Candidatus Treponema scatequi | reverse complement strand
AAAATCTCCCTTAAAAAAAATTATATCACACAAAAACGTAGTTTACAATATTAAAAGAAGCAGTCGCGGGTTTGGAAGAGATTTCAGTCATTAAAACAGGGTGTGGTCTGGAAAAGGATGTCAGGTATTAAAACAGGTCGCGGTCTTGAAAATTCCACCAAAATAATACATACTTCAGATATTAAATTATACTATAGGGGTCCAATATGAGTGATACAAAAAAAATTGATATCCTTGATTCATCGTTGCGCGACGGAGCTCAGGGAGAAGGAATCAGCTTTTCAATTCAGGACAAAATTCATATTGTTCAGGCTCTTGATGAACTCGGCGTTAAATATGTAGAAGCCGGAAACCCTGGAAGCAATCCGAAAGACATGGAATTTTTTCAGCAGGTTAAAAAATTAAATCTTAAGAATACAAAACTCGTTGCATTCGGTTCGACACGCAGAAAGGGAATGCAGTGCATTGAAGATACAAACTTGCAGAGTCTTCTTGCAGCAGAAACAGAAGATGTAGTTTTCTTTGGTAAAAGCTGGGATTTTCAGGTAACAGAAATCATCAGAACAACTCTTGAAGAAAATCTTGATATGATTCGTGACACTGCAGCATTTTTGAAAAAGAATGGACGCAATGTAATTTATGATGCAGAACATTTTTTTACGGCTTATGTAAAGAACAAAGATTACGCAATGAAAACTTTGCAGGCTGCTGTCGAAGGCGGTGCGAGTGTTTTGACTTTGTGCGAAACAAAAGGCGGATGTGTTCTTGATGAGTGCCGTGAAATTACTCGTGAGGTCGTAAAAACTTTTGGTGACAAAGCAGTAATTGGAATTCACACGCACAATGATTCAGGTCTTGCAGTTGCAAATACTTTGATGGCTGTTGATTCGGGAGCGCGTCACGTTCAGGGATGTCTTCTTGGAATCGGCGAACGAACAGGAAACGCAAATCTTTCGACAATTATTCCTAACTTGCAGCTTAAGATGGGATACGAATGCATTCCATCTGAAAATTTAAAACTCATAACACCAGTTACAAAAAAAATCGCAGAAATCTCAAACCTTCATCTCGACAGCGGAATGCCATATGTCGGAACAAATGCATTTGCTCACAAAGCCGGAATGCACATCGATGCAGTTTTGAAAAATCCATATGCTTACGAACACATCGAACCTGAAACAGTTGGAAACGAACGCGTCTTCTTGATGAGTGAAGTTGCAGGCCGCAGCATGATCATCGAAAAGATTAAAAAGTTTGATCCGTCGATCGAAAAAGACAATCCGATTGTTGCAGACATCATGCAGAAAGTTAAGCAGATGGAATTTGAAGGCTACCAGTTTGAAGGTGCAGACGGAAGTTTCGAACTTCTCGTTCGTAAGACAATCGGAAAATATCAGCCGTTCTTTAAATTGCATTACTATCAGGTTAACTCAGTTAATCCGCGACCAGAAGAAGGCGTTTGCGCGTGTGCACAGGTTAAAGTAGAAGTTGACGGTCAGATTGAAGTGACTGGCGGCGAAGGAATGGGTCCTGTAAACGCACTTGATATTGCATTTAGAAAAGGTCTTGAAAGATTTTATCCATCAGTTCAGTCATTCAGACTTACAGACTATAAAGTTCGTGTTCTTGACGGAAAGAGTGCAACAGCGAGCCGCGTTCGTGTATTGATTGAATCAACAGACGGAAACGAAAGCTGGACAACAGTCGGAGTAAGCTGCGACTTGGTTGAAGCATCATGGCTTGCACTTGTAGATTCGTTTGAATACAAACTGATTAAAGACGTTGAAAAGAAGTTTAAGAAATTAATTTAATAAAATGGCAGCACTGCATTTGCGGTAGCTGCCTTTTTTATTTGTCGTAGTATGTGAGAGTTTTGCTTTTGTAAAAGATGAGGCTTTGAGTTTTGTATGCATCTTCTTCGAGTTTTGCTTTTTTGCAGAGTGCTTTTAGAAAATCATCTTTTGAAAAATTGCGTTCTGTTCCGTAGGCGGTCTGTAAAAGAGTGCGCATTCCGTCTTGGTCAGGGGAGTCGGGGTTGTCTACGATGAGGCTTTCTTCTCCGAGAATAAAATCATACGGCGATTCCATTTTCTCCCATTTTGAAAAGATGCAGATGTTTATTTTTAAATGTGGAATTTCTTCGTGCGTAATCTTTTGGTAGCGCGGATCATTGCATGCGTGGGCTGTGCAGTATTTTACGGCGTCTTTCAGATGTTTTTTATCAAGTCCTGAATAAAGTGCAAGACATCCGCGGTCTTTGCCATTGTTTATAAAACGGACTGCAATTCCGAGGTCGTCATCTGAGAGAAAAAGGTTTCTGGAATCTGGATAAGGAAATAATTCGTTTGAAGTTGATATGTATGCTGTTTTTCTGGCGAGGGATGCCAGGCTGTTAAGTTCCACTTGAGAAAAATCGTGAGAAAAGCCGTCAGGAACGAAGATGTTTTGTTTTGCGCAGGATGTGAGCGGGAAAAGGATAGCTGTTAATGTGAGAAATGTGGTTAAAAGGATGAGGTTTTTACTTTTGCTTAAAGTTTGTCTGCCATCTATTTTCATTTTTTGAATTATGGCATAATATTTATAATTAAAAAAGATGCTTCGTAAAGAGTGTTTTTTTTGTATGTAAAAATACAGATAGAGGAGTAATTTTCTATGAAAAAATTATTGTTAGTTTTATTGTCTTTTGCACTTCTTTTTACAGGATGTAAGGGCGGTAAAAAATCGAAGAAGTCAAATTCTCAAGATTGGGATAAATTTAACGAATCAATGAAGAGTGTGAATAATGTGAATGATAGAACTTCTGATTCTGATTATTCAGATGATTCACTTTATGAAGGCGATCGCTCTGATTTTAAGCTTCCAAATTATCTTTCTTTGGGAGATGCAAAAGAACTTTTGAAAGGCAGCTATCATACGGATGCTCATAAAAAATATCTTAATGATCCGATGACTCTTGAATTGCTTCCTTTTGATATGTCTGATGTAAAAGAAGCTTATCTTGTTGCAAGTGATAAGGCTCAATTATTTTCTGCTGACTGTTTTAAGAAAGTTAGCGATGATGAATACGAACTTGTTTCAGAAAATATAAAAGGTGAAAAGATTCCATTTGGTGCAGTTCTTGAGGGAACGGGAGAAATTATTTATACCGTTGCAAGCGGGAGAAACGAAGGTACAAGACTTTTTTATTTTGAAGAAAATTATAACTATTTTTATGGCGTAAAGTTTAATGGTAAAACAGGTTATGTATTTGGTGCAGATTTGCATCATGTAAGAAATGATGTTATTTCGGACCCATATAAAAACAGCTATTATTCAGAACTCCTTTTGAAAAATGGTTGTCTTGATAAGTTTTATGACTATGAAGGTGACAATAAAATTAAATCAAATGATGTTAAAAAATCTCTTTCAGAAAATAAACTTGCGATGATGCATTATGAAAAGAAGTATCTTGAAAGTGATGATTTGATTGACAGTTATAATGATTTAAATAAATATACTCCATATTTCATTACGACAGATTTGTATGCTCATGCACAGCATCTTATTTTTGACCGCATTCTTCAGCGTGTAGAACAGGATTATTTTATTCCAGAACTTAAAAATACATGCAAAGCATTTATCGAAGCACTTCAGAATGAAACTGATGTTACTCCTGAAGTAAAAGATCTTGCAGTTAAATATTTTCAGGTTGGTGAATTGTGCCTGAGAATGGCTCTTAAAGTGGATGAAGATGGTGAGGCTTATGAGAAAACTGATAAAAAAGCAGTTCTTGCAGAATATCCTGAAGATGTTCGAAAAGAATTTGAACAGATTGAAAGTGCATCTGGCAACGTATCAGTTCTTTTTGAATGTAAAGAAATGTTCAATCAGTACAAACCTCGCGGTCATTATACAAAGAATAAAGCGCTTGAATGGTATTTCAGGGCACAGATGTGGTTTGGAAGAATTCATTTCATAATTGCACGTGATAATTACAATGCTGAAACAAATGAAGTAAGCAATAAAATGGAACCTGTTGCACTCTTTATCGTAAACACAGTTAAAAAGAATAATGTTCTTTACAACAGATGGGCACACATCTTTGATCCTATCACAACATTAATCGGTGACTGCGATGACCTTTCATTCAGAGAAGTAATGCCTCTCTGGGAAGATCAGAAAGTAGATAATTTTGCAGAATGGTCATCTGATGAAGAAAAATTAAAGTCATTTGTAGAACTCTGTCATAAAAAATTAAGACCACCTGCAATAAGCGGAATGCCTTTGCTGACAGGCGCTGCTGAAACAGATGAAAAAAACGGAATGGTATTGCCTCCGATGGGATGGAGATTCTTAGGACAGAGATTTACTTATGATTCTTACATTCATCAGAATGTAAGTTCTCCACGTATTTTGGACCGCCTTTACGTTCGAGGTCTTGATGTAATGAAAGTATTCGGATCTAAAACTGCAGATTCAATTCTTAATGAATATGACGTTAAAAAAGGGAAACTTAATACGTTCGGTTACTTTGGAGGAAATGGTCTTGCTTCAAAACTTAATTCAGTTCAGAAAGAGTTTGATAATCTTAAACCGGAATTCTGGACTAAGAATTATTACAACTCAGTTCTCAACGAAATTAAAACACAGGCTTGCTTTGAACAGGGTGCAGGATATTACTTTACTGAATCTCCTCTCTGGAATGTTAAGTCTCTTATTTCATCTCATTCAACATGGGCAGAACTCAGGCACGATACAATCCTTTATGTAAAACAGGTTTGTGCAGAAATGGCAGGCGGCGGTGATCTTGAACCGACATTCAGAACAAAAGAAATTCCACTTCCAATAAATTATATCGAACCAAACCTTCCTTTCTGGCAGGCAAGCAAGATTTCTGTATCTATTCTTAGAGATACTTTGACAGAATATAATTTCATGGATGATGAAATTGATAATGTACTCAAAGTTCTTTATGGCATTTCTGATAAGGCAATTGAAATCGTTAAGAAAGAAGCTGCTGATAAACCAATTACACAAGATGAAAACAAATGGATCAAAACAATTCCTAATAATCTTTCAAATGTAGTTAAACTTAAGTCATATTCATATGCAACAAGTGATAAAGAACTTCAGATGGCTTGCATTGCAGATGTTTACACTTCAGATGGTTTATGCCTTGAAGTCGGTGTTGCAAAACCTGTTAAGCTTTATGTACCTCTCAATGACGGTCAGGGCGGAAAGCGTATTGCCGTAGGATTTATTCCTGATTATGTGGAATTTTATCACAGTGCAGGCGACAGGATGACTGATGACACATGGAAAGAAATGGTTTACGAAAAGAAAGTTGATATTTATGAATATGAACCATTCTGGTCAAAATCATGCATACTTCCAAAAGAATAAAAAATAAAATGCGAACGATGCAGGTTAAACTGCTGTTCGCATCTGTATTTTTTACTGCAGTCTGTGTTTTAATCGCAGGTTGCAGCAAAAAACAGAATAGTAAATTAGCAGAAACAAGTACCATTTCTTCAAATCTTGTCTTTGGCGGAACTGTCAGCCATCATTCTCTTGCAGATGAATACATTGATGAGTTTTTCAACGAAATCAGAAAAAACCGCGATGTAAAAACATTTTTCATTATTTGTCCTTCACACTACGGACTTTCGACTTTTGACTATTCCATTTCAGATTTTATTTTCAAAACAGAACATGTAACAGTAAAATCCAATTCAAAAATCGTAAAGAGTATCGCAAAAAAACTCGATGTCGGTTACGATGATCAGGTTTTTTATGTCGAGCATGGAATTCTTGCGTTAATTCCATTTATTCATAAGTATTTTCCAGAAGCAGATGTAGTTGCGATTGCAATTGAAGGTGAGCCGCCTGTTAATATGGAATATGTCAAAAAGCTTTTTCAGGTTATAGAGCCTTATTTTTCAGATGATAAACTTGAAGACAACTTTCTCGTAATCTCTTCTGATTTTTGTCATCATAAAAATATTGAAGAAACTGCAAAAGTCGATGAAAGGTCCAAAATCTTTTTCGATGACATAAAAACTGAAAACTGGTTCTTCGCTGGCTGCGACAACAGACCCGGAATCTATTGTCTTGCAAATTTTTTTGATGAAAGCACTAAACTTGAATACCTTTATCATACGACATCATATGAAATCTGCCATCTTGAACCAGAAGATGTCACAAGTTACTATTTTTCTCTGTTTTCCAAAAAAAAGAGGATGAAATAAAACTTATTTCATCCTCTGCGAGACGACATTGAAAACGATATGTCTGGTATCGCTTTTTATTTAAAATAAAGTATAATCAATGTCATAGGCAATTATTGCATCAAAAGTTTTCTCAAAACAAACTTTTATTGAATAAAACAATACTTTTACACTAGTATATTTTTATTACGTGCACGATATTTACTTTCAAGGAGATTTCATGAAAAACGTAAACATATATTCAATAAATAAAATCCCTCAGGTTCACTTTCTTGGCCGCAATGTTTCGAACGCAGAAAAGAAAAAAGACCGTGTTCTCTTCTGGAACGGTTCCGGATTTGAATTTCACTTCAAAGGTCAGGAACTCTGGGCTCAGTTTGAATCAAATTATGAAACTCTCGAACCATGGATTGCAGTTTTTCTCAACGGAAGAATAAACAGCCGTCAGATGATTGCAAAAGGAAAGCAGTGGGTTTGTCTTGCGCGCGGTTTTGATGAAAACTATCAGAGTGACATTCGTGTAATTAAAGACAGTCAGCCGATGAGCGACGATCCGAAACACAGCCTGAAAATCTGTAAGCTTGCTCTTTCTAAAGGTGGAATTTTCGAAGCCCTCGACGAAAAAAAACTTAAAATCGAATTTATCGGAGACAGCATCACAACTGGTGAAGGTCTTTACGGTCAGGTAAATGACATGGACTGGATCGGATGTCACATGTCTTTCTGGAAAACATACGCATACGAAACTGCATCGAGATTAAATGCAGACTATCGAGTAATGAGTCAGGGCGGCTACGGAATCGTTTCTGGCTGGAACAATTCTCCGTTTGGCGTAATTCCACCGCACTATGAAAATGTCTGTTCAATTGTAAAAGGTTCTTACTACGAAAAACTCGGCGGATATGAAAAATATGATTTTACAAAATGGCAGCCACAGTTTATTTTCATCAATCTCGGAACAAATGACCGCGGCGGATTTTACATGGAACCGTTTGTCGATGAAGCAACTGGCAAATCATACAAAATGAATCTTGCTTCCGAAGGCGTCCCGTGTGAAGAAGACAGCAAAAAGATTTCAAACGGTGTAAAAAACTTTCTTTCAGTCGTAAGAAGCAACAATCCGGATGCAAAAATCGTCTGGGCAACAGGATTTATGTCTATTCCAGAAGTGATGCCGTCAATTTATTCCGGTATCGAAGAGTACAAGACAATTTCAGGTGACAAAAACATCTATACACTTGAATTTCAGGATATGTCATGCGAAGTCACAGATGAAGACAAAGGCTCAAGACAGCATCCGGGGCCAAAAACTCACAGACTCGCAGCCGACAAGCTCGTCGAGTTCATCAAAAACAATATGTAATTTATCTGCTGATTACGTATGTTTTTTCTTTTTGTAACGTTAAAATTTCGATAAGTGGAATTTCGATGTACGGCAATTTGTCTATCTGCTGCTTTGCGGCGCCGTCACGCATTATGATTTTTATTTTGCCGCGGAGAAGTTCGTTTGCGATTTCGTTTCCGTAGAGTGACGCAACAAGGTCTCTGTATTCTGATTCTGTGAGTTCTTCGCCTGTGAAGCATGGTGCCATGAGTAGATCGGCGTATTTCTGGATGATTGAGTTCTGACTTGTGATGAGATTCTGTAAAATCTCTGGTGAAAGTGTGATTTCGAGTTTGTCAAAAGAAGAAACTGCCTGTTTTTTTGTGAAATGTTTTTTTATGAACGGGAGTTTTTCGTTTGATGCTGTTGCACTGATTGATAATTGTTCAGAAGTGGAATTTGGTTTAAACGATTTCGCTTCTGGTTCTGTATATCCACATTTGAGAAGTGCTTTTTCAATTTCGAGTGTATCAAATATTCTTGCATCGTTAATGCTTGTAGAGTCATCAAACGATGAAACGAGTTCTAGAACAGGTTTTTCTGCTGTTGTGTTGATGTAACACAAGGTTGTATCCTGATGCAGCCCGTTTGAAGTGATTGTTATTTCAAGCGGGCATCCTGTAAGGAAAAATATTGAAATTAATGAAGCTGCAAGTGAAAAAAGAATTGTTTTTGATAAAAAATTAAATTTTGAACTGATTTTTTTTGTTGAAATTGTATTGTTTGTATTCATTTCGTGTTTTTAGTCCTTTATACTAGTTTAAAACACGGTTTAGAGGTAATGTTACACGAATTCCGGTTGAAAATACGAAACCTGTACTCAAAGATTCGTTAATTGGTAATGCACCGCCGTCTGTTCCGTTGAATACAGTATATGAAATATCCTGAGAAATTGAAATATTAACTTTTCCTGCTTTGATTGACGGTGTACTGAATGTAACTCCGATGATTCCGGGAAAGAAAGATGATCTAATCTTTGTTGATGTTTCCGGAAGTCTAGGTACGCCAATTGTAATAACAGGTCCGATGTAGATGTTTACATAGTCATTGAATGTCAAATTGAATGTAATTGGAATCTGAAAGCAGCTTGCACCGTAATTCCAGCGCAAACTTGTTCCAACTCCGGGTTGAATTGGCCATTTTGTGTAGCGTGCAACAGTATTTAACTGCAATCCGCGCCAGTTGATCATGAATTTTCTCGGAAGCCACAGACTCCAGTCGCATGAAAAAAGTGAATCAACTGTTACATTTGATAAAAAATTTGTTCCGGATGATTTTTTTGATGCAACTTTTGATGAAGATGTACCGTTTTCATTGTCATCAGGTATGTCTTCTTCGATAATTTCACCTTCATCATCACTTTTTTTCTTGTTTTGGTTGTCAGATTCCTTTGTTTTTGCAGTTGGAAGTGCTTTTCCAACGCCTGCATAACAATTTTTGTAGTATTTTTCAGTTAATGATGATGCAATTACACCGGTATTCGATCCGTCGCTTGCTGCGTGAATAAATTGATTGCGGCCAATGTAAATTCCAACATGACTTATCTGTCCGTTACCAGTTGTCTTGAAAAAAACTAAATCTCCCTCTTCAAGCAAATCAGAAGAAACAATTTTTACTGCAGAATAAATTGCTTTTGCAGATCTCGGAAGCTGAACGCCTGCTGCTTCTCTGAAAACTGTAAAAACTAATCCAGAACAGTCGAAACTGTCGGGACCAATTGCACCAGTTTTGTAAGGACATCCGATATAACTTTTTGCTTTTGCACAAACTGCTTCTCTCTGCTTTGCAGCCTTCGAAGAATTTTCATTTGCAAAAATTGAAACGGAGAAAAATAAAATCAATGTCGTCAATAAAAATTTTTTGAGTTTCATACTCTAATAT
>JAGHSB010000129.1 GCA_018066075.1 Candidatus Treponema scatequi | reverse complement strand
ATAGAATATTGTATAAAAATGTATTTTTTTAGTTTATAATGCTTTCTAAGGGTAAAGTTTATTATGGAAAACAGTGAAAAAGTATTAATTGTCGAAGACGACAGTGGAATCAGCGATTTCATCAATCTCGAACTTAAACATGAAGGATTTGAGACTTGCATTGCCGAAACAGGACGCCAGGCTCTAGAAAAGTTTGAAAGCTTTTCACCTGACCTAGTTTTGCTTGACGTAATGCTTCCTGAACTCAGCGGACTTGAAGTTTTGCAGAGAATCAGAAGAAAGTCAAAAGTTCCTGTAATCATGGTTACTGCCCGCGGTGACACATATGACAGAATCAAAGGCCTCGATTCTGGTGCCGACGACTACATTCCAAAACCCTTTGAAATCGAAGAACTCCTTGCCCGAATGCGTGCCGTTTTAAGACGCATCTCAAAACCTCAGGAATCAAGTTCCACAATCAAATTCCGTGACCTCGAAATGAATCCAAGCGAAATGTCAGTTTCATTAAGAGGCGAGCCTTTATACCTTTCAAAGACAGAGTTTTTTATGCTCAAAAAGTTCATGGAAAACCCTGAAAAAGTATTCTCACGCGATGACCTTGTAGACGCGATCTGGGGAAAAGGCCACTTCATCGACTTGAATACAATTGACGTTTACATTGGATATCTCCGCTCAAAGATTGACAATAAGATAAAAGAAGAATATATAAAAACAATCCGTGGTGTCGGATATAAAATGGTCATCTAACTGCCGCAGTCAGTTAAATGAGATTCCGAAACAAGTACGGTATGAAATATATTCTGGAGCAATAAAATTAAATTCTTTACCGCAAAAAATTCTGTATCATTCAGAATTGCAGCAAAATTTACATTCATTCTCGCAACCGCAATTTTGCTTTTGTGCCTCCTCTTCGTAAGAATTCAGATTATGGATGTTTTGAAACAGCGTGGTGAAGAAATTACACAGTGGCTCCGCTTTATCGAACGTCTCGAACTCAGGAGCCCTGAAGAACTCGAAAATAAAAACATTAAGCTTCCGCAATACCTTTACTACTCAATCTTTTCAGAACAGGAAGGGCTCATCGACAGAATCATTTCAAACAATGAATCAATTCCATTTCTCGAAGAAACTGGAAAGCGCGTAAATTCGTATTCTTTCTATAATCATGAAACAGATACAAAAAACGATCTCTTCTATACATTGAGACGAATGCCTTCCCTTTCTTCTGAAGAAGAAAACGTTTACATTCAGGTATGGATTGACCTTCAAAGCGACTCGCTTTACAAAATGAAACAGTCACTTCCGAAAGTATTCTTCATTACGATCATTCCAATCATCGTAACATGTTTCTTCATCACATTTTTGATTTCACAGAATACTTTGAAACCTGTAGTAAAAATTACAAATACAGCCAAAGAGATTTCAAGTACAAACCTCGATACGCTTTTGCCTCTTAACAACAACGGTGACGAAATCGATCTTCTTGCTTCGACATTCAACGATTTGTTTGTACGACTCAAAAAAGACTTCGACCGTGAAAAGCAGTTTTCAAGCGATGTATCTCACGAATTAAAAACACCTGTTGCAGTCATCCTTGGTCAGACAAACCTTCTTCGCCGCTGGGGAAAAGAAGATCCTGAACAGCTTGATAAATCACTTACGACAATTCTTTCAGAAACAAAATCGATGCAGTCAATCATAGAAAATCTTTTGCAGATGTCCCGTCTCGAAGGCGGCCGAATCACTCCGTCAAAAGAATACTTTCTCGTTTCAGAACTTACTGCCCAGATTTCAAACGAAGTCAAATCAATCAGTCCTTCTGCGACAGTCAATTTTTATGTCAACGACAGCATCACGATTTACTCGGACTACGAACTTTTGCATCAGACTATGATGATTGCAATTACAAACAGCATCAAATACTGCCCTGCTCCTCTTGTATTAAATATTAAAGTGGAACAGGTAGTACCGACACAGTTTTTCTTAAAGGCACCTGTTACGGCAAAAAAATATCCTGTTAAAACCTCGATAAAAATCTCTGACAACGGTCCGGGCTTTTCAGAATCAACTCTCGACCATGGATTTGAACGCTTTTTCAGAGGTGACGACGCTCACTCGAGAAAAGTCGGCGGTTCGGGTCTTGGCCTTTCAATTGCAAAGACTATCATCCTTTCGCTCGGCGGCACAATCGAGCTTTCAAACGTTCACGACTACAACGACCAGGTCTGCGGCGCCCAGATTACGATAACCCTCTAAGCTCCCGAAAACCGGGCTTATAAATTCCACTAAACCCCCCGTAGATATTGAAAATCGGTTAAAAATTTAGTAAATTAGTAATAATTACTTGATTTTAATCGGAAGGACCATGCATCTCTCAAAAATCTGCATACCTGCCGGAAAAGTCCAAATATATTAAGGAGTCTTTTATGACAATCAATGACATTAAGAATGCCAAAATTAAGGCATGGGTTGAAGAATGTGTTAAGATGTGTGAACCAGACGATGTTTACGTTTGTGATGGTTCTACAGCTGAATACGATCGTCTCATGAAAAAATGTGTAGACGCTGGTCTTGCAACACCACTCGCAAAGAAGCCAAACAGCTTCCTTTTCCGCTCACTTCCTTCTGACGTAGCACGTGTTGAAGGACGCACATTCATCTCTTCAGTTAAAGAAGAAGATGCAGGTCCTACAAACCACTGGATCGATCCAAAAGAACTCAAGGCAACAATGAAAGGTCTTTACACAGGTTGTATGCACGGTCGTACAATGTATGTAATTCCATTCTGCATGGGACCACTCGGATCTCCTATTTCTAAAAACGGTATCGAACTTACAGACTCTGAATACGTAGTTCTCAACATGGACATCATGACAAGAGCCGGAAAACAGGTTCTCGACGTTATCGGTGAAAACGGTGACTTCGTTCCATGTTTGCACTCAGTTGGTAAACCACTTAACAACGGTGAAACAGACGGTGGAATCTGGCCTTGCGCAGACGTTGAAAACAAATACATTTCACAGTTCCCAGAAGAACACCTCATCTGGTCTTACGGTTCAGGTTACGGTGGAAACGCCCTCCTCGGAAAGAAATGTTTCGCTCTCCGTATCGCAACTGTACTTGCAAAAGAAGAAGGCTGGCTTGCTGAACACATGCTCATCCTTAAACTTACAAACCCACAGGGCGAAGTAAAATACGTAACAGGTGCTTTCCCATCAGCATGTGGAAAAACAAACCTCGCTATGCTTATTCCTACAATCCCTGGTTGGAAAGTTGAAACAATCGGTGATGATATCGCATGGATGAAATACGGCGATGACGGTCGTCTCTACGCTATCAACCCAGAAGCAGGTTTCTTCGGTGTAGCACCAGGAACTTCAGACGAATCAAACAAGAATGCTCTTATCTCAGCATCAAAAAATACAATCTTTACAAACTGTGCCCTTACAGAAGACGGAGACGTTTGGTGGGAAGGAATCGGATATCCTGCTACTGGAAAACTCGTTGACTGGAAAGGCAACACACGCGATGCTCTTCCAAAAGACAAGGCTCCAAAAGGCGAAGAAATGGCTCATCCAAATGCACGCTTTACTGCCCCTGCAAAACAGTGTCCATGTATCGCACCAGAATGGGAAGATCCAAAAGGTGTTCCTATTTCTGCTATCCTCTTTGGTGGACGCCGTCCTTCAACTGTTCCACTTGTACACCAGGCTCGCAACTGGAACCACGGTGTATTCTTGGGATCTATCGTAGGTTCAGAAATCACAGCTGCTTCTACAATCAATGCTGCAGAAGTTGGTAAGATTCGCCGTGACCCATTTGCTATTCTCCCATTCTGTGGTTACAACATGGGTGACTACTTTGCTCACTGGGTATCAGTTGGTAAAGCTGCAAAAGATCAGGACAAACTTCCAAAGATCTTCTACGTTAACTGGTTCAGAAAAGACGAAAACAATGACAAACTCCCTGGTGGATTTATGTGGCCAGGATACGGTGACAACAGCCGTGTTCTCGCATGGATCTTCGACCGCTGCGATGGAAAAGACAACGCAATCGAAACACCAATCGGATTTATGCCAAAAGAAGGCGCTATCAACACAGAAGGACTTGCTGACTACTACAAAGAAACTCTTCCACAGATCCTCAAAGTTGATACAGAAGGCTGGCTCAAAGAAGTTAAGGATATTCGTGAAAACCACTATCCAAAATTCGGAAAACACCTTCCACAGGAACTTACAGATTGCTTGAACGATCTCGAAGCTCGTCTTTCTAAATAATTTCGCTTAACAAGTGATTTTCATCCCTTCCAGTCCTTCTGGAAGGGATTTTTTTTTGGTGGAATTAAATAATACAGTGAAAATATTTCAATTAAATATAAAAAATAAAAGGCACATGATGATATAAATTTCTGTTTAAAAAATTCCAAAATAGGCCCCACGGAAATCCCATAATCCTCCGTTGCTCTCGCCGTTTAAAATGGGCGGTCATTTCATAGTATCTCATACCCGGACTCGAGAAACTCCGGTTATGGGATTTTCGCGGGTCCTATTTTAATTCTATCCAAGGCATTAATTATATTCTGTGCCTTTTATTTTTTATTTTCAAGTGAAAATATTTTCTCTAGTCTTTTTAATTTCACAGTGATAAAATCACTATCAGAAGGACATCAAATATGAAAATTACAATCTTAATCGACAACAATACACATTCGAAAGTTCTCTATAAGGAATGGGGGCTATCGGTTTATATAAATTATAACGGGAAAAACTTTCTTCTAGATACTGGGGCTTCGGGTAAGTTTTTAAGGAATGCTAAGAGACTGGGTGTTGATATTTCTCAGATTGATTATGCTGTTCTTTCTCATGCGCATTACGACCACTCAAACGGAATGGTTCTATTTTTCAAAAACAACAGTACGGCTAAATTTCATCTCCGAGAAAATGCAAAACAGAAATGCTATCACGAAGCAAAGTTCTTTCATCCATACATCGGAATCAAACGCGGCGTTTTAAAAAAATTTGCAGACCGCATTAATTTTTTGAAAGATGATTTTGAAATGACAGACGGTGTTTATTTAATTCCAAATAAAAAAGAAGGCCTTGATATAAAGGCAAAACCTGCACACCTTATGATTAAAGAAAACGGTCGCTTTGTTTACGACCGCTTCGGACACGAACAGAGCCTTGTATTTGATACTCCAAAAGGCCTTGTCATCATGAACAGCTGTTCACACGCAGGTGCCGACAACATCATAACAGACATTCAAAACACATTTCCCGGAAAAAAAATCTACGCAATGCTCGGCGGCTTTCACCTCTTCTGCCTGCCTGACTCAGAAGTCAAAGCATTCGCAGACCGCTTAAATGCACTCGGCGTCGAACACATCTACACCGGCCACTGCACAGGCGACCACGCATTTAACATATTAAAAGAAACCCTCGGCGAAAAAGCAGTCCAGCTCTATTCAGGTCTCGAAATCGAGATTTAATTTTCCGGCTCTAGAATAGATCAAAGTTCAATCCAAGATTTTCATCACTTGTAATACCCGCGGGCATTACAAGTGAATCTCTTTAAACTCGCCGCTTTTCAAATCTCCGAGTTCAAACTCGAAAAACTTTATTCTCTTTAATGCGACTACCCTGTTTCCGAGCGCTCCAAAGATTCTTCTCACTTCATGAAACTTTCCTTCAGTCACAGTTATTTCGCACAAAGTGGAATTTCGAAAAACGACTTTCGCCCCACGAGCCGTAAACTCTCCAGACTTTTTTTCAGCTGGAACTTTCACGCCCGCATTTATTTTTCTGATGTATTCATTCTGTTCTTGAGATGATACGGAGTTTTCTAAAGTTACGAGATATGTTTTTTCAATGTTGTTTTCTGGTCGAGTGAGTGCGTTTGTGAAAGTTCCATTTGAAGAAAAAATCAACAGGCCCTCAGTATCACAATCAAGCCGTCCCGCACAATGAAGCGTGAGACTACGTTCCATTAAAATCTTTGAAATCTTTTTATTCTCTCTCATAAAGTCATACACAGTCTTATGCGAATCAGAAACAGTTGAACAAACGACACCGGCCGGTTTATTGAAAGCAAAATAAACATGTTCCACTCGCGGCAAAACATTACCGTTGACACAAACCTCATCACCTGAACAGTCGACCAAAAAGCCCGCGTCACAAACCTTTACGCCGTTAACCAAAACATCATTCGCCTTAACAAAACTTTTCGCACTTCTCTGAGAAACAATGTTATTTTCTATAAGAACTCGCCCAACCGGTACTTTGCCCAAATAATTCATTATGCATATACTACCCTAATCCGAGAAATCTTTGCAATCTGTGTCTAATTTTTTTAATTTTTTTGCCTTAACTTATTGACACAAATCGATATTTTCTATATATTATCAACATCACGCGGGTGTAGCGAAGCTGGTTATCGCGCTGGCCTGTCACGCCGGAGATCACGGGTTCGAGCCCCGTCACTCGCGCAAAAAGCCTTCCGACTTAGGAAGGCTTTATTTTTTACATACCATTCGGGCAATAGCGCAGTTGGTAGCGCGCAACGTTCGGGACGTTGAGGCCGCCGGTTCGAATCCGGCTTGCCCGACATAAAAAATAGACTCTGAATTAATCAGAGTCCTTTTTTTTGCTGTTTAACCTTATTTTTTCTTTCCGCAATTCTTCGCATACGGACATGCGCTGCAAGTTCCAATATCGCAGCCTTTTCGGCCATTTTTGATAATCGCAATACTTGCAATTACAACACCTGTAACAATGATAACAAATACAATTATAGAACTGAAAATTCCTGTCAAATCATAAGTCATCTTATTTTCCCCACAATACAGAATATAATATACATCACAGCCTGGCTCAACACAATAGTTGCTCCGACTGGAGTTGAAAAAATAACCGAAATTAAAACGCCTGCAATCGAAGTAAAGACTGCAAACACTGCAGAAACTGCAATTACTTTCTTAAAACTGTGGCAGACTTTCATCGCGCTAAGACCTGGAAACACTACAAGAGCCGTAATCAAAAGAGATCCGACAAGATTCATTGCCATAACGATAACAACAGCCGTAACGATTGCAATCATAAAATTATAAAGCGTTACGTTAATTCCACATGAACGCGCAAACTGCTCGTCAAAAGTTACTGCAAAAATATTGTGATAGTACAAAAGATAAAGGCAGACAACTATCGCGCAGACAATTCCGCAGAGCAGTACATCTGATTTATTGAGAGTTATGATTGCAGTTGATCCGAACAAAGTGGAACATACATCACCGGAAACATTTGCTGCAGTTGATTTTACGTTCATTAAAAAATATCCGAACGCCATGCTTGTCACAGAAATTATTGCAAGCGACGCATCGCCTTTTACTTTTGTAAAATTGTTTAGTGCAAGAAGAATGACAGCGCAGATAACTGTCACAGGCATTACTAAAAGATTGCAGTTTGAAAGTTTCAAAACTGTTGCAATTGCCATCGCACCGAATGCAGTGTGCGAAAGTCCGTCGCCGATAAATGAAAATCTTTTTAAAACGAGAGTCACGCCTAAAAGTGATGCAGAGATTGAAATGAAAACTGCTGCAATAAGAGCGTATCTTACGAAGTCGTAGTTAAAATATCTTAAAGTGGAATTTACAAAAGACAAAATCTGATTCATATTCCATTACTCCCCGATACGCAAAATCTGTTTGGCATATTTTTCAACAGCTTTCATATCGTGGCTGATCATGATTACGCTGATGTTGTTTTCTTTATTGAGTCTGTCGACTGTTTCATACATTTCTTCTGTCGCTTCAGGATCAAGACCAGAAACAGGTTCATCCAGAACAAGAAGACCACCGCAGGCACACAAAGCTCTCGCGAGCAAAACTCTCTGCATCTGACCGCCAGAAAGTTTTGTAAATGTTTCGTTTTCAAGCGAAGCAATTCCGAGCATTGTCAAAATTTTTGAAACTTCTTTTTTCTCTTCACGGCTGTAAAATGCATTTACTTTTTTCTTTCCGAGAAATCCGCTCAAAACAATTTCACGAACAGATGCCGGAAAGTCATTCTGCAGTTCTGTTTTCTGCGGAAGATATCCGATTGATTTCTGAGTAAGTCCGTCGCCAAACTCGAGTCTGCCTGAAATCGGTTTAATCAAATTGAGAAGTGTTTTAATAAGAGTACTCTTTCCGCTTCCGTTCTCACCAACAACGCAAAGATACCCGCCCTTCTCAATCGAAAAACTTATATCTCGCGCCGCTACGATTCCATTGTAACCAACAGAAAGATTCTCGCATAAAATCTGTGCCATGAAGTTATATTAGTGGAATTTAATACAAATTGCAAGTCATTTGCAAATTACATGCAAAAAAAAGGCTGCCCCATTACAGAGCAGCCATCTTAATACAAAAAATTCTAAAGCACATTCACGTAAGGTGTTATTTTTTTGTATTACCTATGATGTTAAATTATTTCTAGCCTAATGTAATTTCTACATTAACTTCTTTTTTGTTTGCGTCGTATGGAACTACGCAGCCTTCTACGTTCTGGCCATCAACAACCATTGTCTTTACGCCTTTGCAGACGTGGTTTGGATTTTTGATTGTGATGTTGTATTTTGCACCACGGAACAAACGAGTTGCTGTAAAGCCGTCCCATGCTTTTGGAATTGACGGGTCAACTTTGAGACCGTCGAAGTCTGGCTGGATACCGAGGATGTACTGGCTGATTGCAACCATGTTCCATGCGGCAGTTCCAGTAAGCCAAGAGTTTTTACCCTGACCAAAGTTTTTGCCAGTCTGTCCGATGTCAGAACCTGCGTCTTTTCCACCAATCATCTGACCGTATACATATGGTTCAGTTTTGTGGAGATCAGAAGTTTCTTCTGTGTAGGCAGGAGCAATTTCTGAGTAGTATTTGAATGCCTGATCGCCTTCACCAGCATAAGCTGCAGCACAGATGATCCATGCGTTGTTGTGAGTAAAGATTCCGGCATTTTCTTTGTATCCGCCTGGATATGTAGAGATTTCTCCGTACTGAACGTAGTACTTAGAGAATGCAGGGTTATTGAGAACGAGACCGTGCTGTGTGTTAAGTTTTTCATCGATTGCAGCAAGAGTTTTCTTTGTTGCTTCTTTATCGATGTCAGACATAATTGCGAATCCCTGTGGTTCGATGAAGATCTTTCCTTCTTCACATTCATTAGAACCCATCTTTTCACCATTAGCATCATATGCACGCATGAACCAGTTTCCGTCCCATGCAGATTCCATCATGACTTTCTTCATCTTGTCGATTTCTTTCTGAGCTTTTGCAGCATCACCTTTCTTTCCGAGGTGCTGTAAAATTCCAACAAAAGAAGGACCAACATAAGTAAACAAAGCTGCAACGAATACAGATTCTGCAACCTTAGAATATCCGCCTTCTTTCTTGAATTTTGGATTTGTATAAGTCTGGAAACTTTCACCCGGTGTGTCTGAGAAACATGAAAGATTGATACAGTCGTTCCAGTCAGCACGCATTGCGAGTGGAAGTCCGTGTGGTCCGAGATTTTTAACGATGTGATAAAAACTTACTGTCAAATGGTCGAGCATTGATTTTGCTTTTGATTCATCGTTGTCATATGGAACTTTTGCATCGAGGATTGACCAGTCGCCGGTTTCTTTTATGTATGCAGAAACCGAAAGAATCATCCAGAGTGGATCGTCTGAGAAGTCACCACCGATGTCAGCATTACCTTTCTTTGTAAGAGGCTGGTACTGGTGATAGCATCCACCGTCTGCAAGCTGAGTTGATGCAATGTCGATAAGGCGTTCACGTGCGCGGTCTGGAATCTGATGAACAAATCCGAGGATATCCTGGTTTGAATCTCTGAATCCCATTCCTCGTCCAATTCCACTTTCGAAGTAAGAAGCAGAACGAGAAAGATTGAATGTAACCATACACTGATACTGGTTCCAGATGTTTACCATGCGGTTAACTTTGTCTTCCGGTGTGTTGACATTCAAAATTCCGAGAAGGTTGTCCCAGTATGCGCGGAGTTCTTTCATTCCGGCTGCAAATTTTTCTGGAGTATTGTATTTTTCCATCATTGCAAGTGCTTTTTCTTTGTTGATTGTTTTGCCGTCAGCTTCAAATTTTTTGTCCTGTGGCATTTCAACATAACCCAAAACAAATACTAAAGTTTTTGTTTCACCTGCTTTAAGTGTGATTTCTTTGTAATGTGATGCAACCGGAGACCAACCGTCTGCAAGAGAGTTTCCGCAAGTTCCGACTTTAACCTGCTGTGGGTCACCGAATCCGTTGTACA
Source organism: Candidatus Treponema scatequi (assembly GCA_018066075.1). Classification (GTDB taxonomy): domain Bacteria; phylum Spirochaetota; class Spirochaetia; order Treponematales; family Treponemataceae; genus Treponema_D; species Treponema_D scatequi. The sequence continues at coordinate 1,201 of JAGHSB010000129.1, read as the reverse complement.
ATCCGATGAATGTATCGCGGTCTGTATCGTAACCGTCAATCTTGTCGTTTACAGAATAGAAAGCAAAATGATTACGGCGGTCGCGGTATTCTGTCTTATGATAAATTGTTGAGCCTACGATTTCTACACGGCCTGTTGAAAAGTTTCTCTGAAAGTTTGTACAGTCATCCTGTGCATCCCACAAACACCATTCAGCAAATGACCAGAACTTAAATGTCTTATCAGATGATCCTTCGTTAGAAAGTACAACCTGCTGAACTTCTCCATCGAAGTTCTGAGGAACAAAGAATGTTACTTCTGCTTTAAGATCATTCTTTTTACCAGTGATAACTGTATATCCCATACCATGACGGCATTCGTATGCGTCAAGTTCTGTCTTTACAGGAGACCATCCAGGGTTCCAGATAGTTCCATTATCGTTGATATAAAAATAGCGTCCGCCCATATCGATCGGAACGTTGTTATAACGATAGCGTGTAATTCTACGAAGTCGTGCATCCTTGTAAAAGCAGTATCCTCCCGCTGTATTTGAAATCAAAGAAAAGAAACCCTGTGTTCCGAGGTAGTTGATCCAAGGATAAGGAGTTCTTGGAGTGTCGATAACGTATTCACGTTTCGCATCATCAAAATGGCCAAATTTCATATTTGTCTCCAGTCAAGATTTTTTAAGTGGAATTTCACAGTCCGCAGTCTCTCGCGCGGCCTTCCACTTTAGTTAGTTGATTATATCAAATAACTGGTGAGTTGTAAATAAAATTTTATCGGGGTAAATATGAACTATGTTCTCGTTAATAGGAATATTTAATTACTTTGATTTAAAACGTTTTTAAGCTGTTCAAATGTAACTTCAAAGATTTCTGAAGCTTTTTCAATTGAAATATTTAATTTATTAACTGCATTTACAGCTGCTTCAAGTTTTCCGTCTAAAATCCCCTCTTCTCTGCCCTGCTCGAGACCTTTTTGCATACCCTGTTCGAGACCTTTTTGCATACCCTGTTCGAGACCTTTTTGCACGCCCTGCTCGAGTCCTTGAGCTATTCCTTTTGCTATACCCTGAGCTATACCTTCATTTAATCTGTCAACATAATCTGCTTCTAATCTCATATATTGCCTCCTGTAATCGGCATTCTGTTTAGCAATAAAAGTATATTTGTTTAGAATTTCAGTAAAATCATCAGCCGGTATATTTGTTTTTATAAAA
>JAGHSB010000118.1 GCA_018066075.1 Candidatus Treponema scatequi | reverse complement strand
GTATTATTTATATTGAGTTCAATTTTTATTTCATGCAAAAAAGACAGGGATGAAATCAACATTCATCAGGATGACATTCTCGCATTGAATCCTTCTGTTCAGTGGGCAGTAGTAAAAGAACCATATGCTGCTTTCAGAACAGAAGCATCATGGGATGCTCCGACAAATGATCACTCACGCCTTGGAGATGTTCTGATGATTGAGGGAAACCTTATCCTCGACAGTTCCAGAGAAACATCATCAAAAGAAATCTGGTACCGTTTTGAAAAAGGCTGGCTTTCAGAATCAAGCGTGAGCGTTTACCAGAACAAATACAAAGCCCAGAGCGCAGCAAAAGAAATGACTAAACAGTAATTATCTGTTTTTCAAAATAATTTCTGCAGCTTTTTCTGAAGTCATGTCAGAAGTCATTTCACGGTTTTTAAGATTTTTCAAAGTGAATGTTCCTTTTGCAATTTCATCTTTGTTCATCATAATTCCCCACGGAATGCATTTTGCTTCTGTTACGTTGTACTGCTGGTTCATCTTTTTAGCTTCAGGGAAAACTTCTACGTTAACGCCTTTTGCTCTGAGCTCTGCAGCAACTTTCTGATATGCAACGATGTCAGCCGCATCTGAACAGAAGATTTCTGCATCAAGATAGCTTCCTTTCTTTTCTGTAATTCCAAGCTGCTCAAGACCTGCGATAAGACGGTCGAGTCCGATTGAAGCACCAACACCAGGAACTTTTTCTTTCATGTAAAGTCCTGCAAGGTTGTCGTATCTTCCGCCTGAACATACAGATCCAATTGAAGGAAGGTCATTCAAGAATGTTTCGTAAACAACACCAGTGTAATAATCAAGACCTCGTGTGATTGAAGGATCAAATACATAAGTGGATTCAATACCTGAAGCGCACATCATGTCGTAAATGTCTTTCATACGCTGAGAGTCTTTGTCAGGTCCGCCTGCCATTGTTTCGAGCTGTGAAAGGATTTCTATGAAAGTTCCTTTTGCACTGATGTACTTGATGATTTCGTCAGCCTTTGATTTGTCGCCAGTAAACTCGATGAGTTCTTTTAAAACTTCTTCCTCGCCGACTTTTGCAAGTTTATCAACTGAGCGGAGAATGTCTTCTGACTTGTCGAGACATCCGATTTTATTTAAAAAGCGGTTAAAGATTCCGCGGTGATTTACATGGATTGTAATGTTGTTAACGCCGATTTTGTTGAGCGCTGCTTTCATTACGTTTAAAATTTCAAAGTCACTTACTGCGCTGTCAGTTCCGACTGTATCAACGTCGCACTGAACAAATTCACGGTAACGGCCGGCCTGTGGTTTTTCACCGCGCCATACTTTTGCAAGATGATATCTTTTGAAAGGAAGGTAGAGTTCTGAAAAATGTTCTGCTGTAAAACGTGCAAATGGAACTGTAAGGTCAAAGCGCATTGCAACGTCGCGTCCGCCATTGTCTTCAAAGCGGAAAACCTGTTTTTCTGTTTCACCGTTAGATTTTCTCAAAAGAATTTCTGTATATTCGAGAACAGGTGTGTCGATTGGAACAAATCCAAATGAACGGTAAACTTCTGTAATTTTTTCCTGAAGTGTGTCACGCAAAATCTGTGACTGTGGAAGGAAATCACGAAAACCTTTTAATACTTTAGGTTGAATTAAATCACTCATAGAGAAAATATATCAGAATCCTCCAATTTCGTCCATCTGGACGCCGGCACCTGATGTCACGTCGCACAAAAGTTCTTTGCCTAAAACCTGTTCGTAATATTCTGGGCTGATTCCGGGAGTAAGGACTTTTTCCGTGCGTAAAACACCAATGTCTTTTTCTGTAATTATGTGTCCTTTTGAAAGGGCCTTCATATAGTGAAGGCTGCGGTTTGTGCGGCCGTAGTTTGCTTCTTCAGAAGGTGCTAAAACTTTCTTTCCGTCGCCAAGGACTTTGCTTACTTTGTCTTTTCCAAACTGTTCTGAAATCTGTGAAATGATAGTTTCAAAACCTTTGTCTTTTCCGTAATGGTTGTAAGCTGCAGCTGCGTTATTTACTACATGAACCATAGTTGCAAACTGCTCAGGTTCGAGGGCTACAGGATCATCAAGGCCTGCTGTCTTTCGACTGAGAGTAATATGTTTTTCGACGATTGTTCCGCCGCAGGCTACGCTCAAAGCCGGAACTAAAATCGGGTCAAGCGAGTGGTCTGAAACGCCGCATTCGATTCCGAATTTTTCTTTGTATGTTGAAATGAGGCGGAGGTTGTATTCTTCTTCGGGAGCCGGGTAGCTTGTGATGCAGTGAAGAAGGCTTATGTTTTCTGTTCCGAGGATGTCGAGTGCTTTTTCAATGTCAGAAAGTTTTGAGACACCGGACGAAAGAACGACAGGGATTTTATTTTTTTGAGTGGAACGGAATTCCCGGAGTTTTTTAAGCATGGGAAAATGGTTTAATTCTGGAGATGCGATTTTTATGGCATCGGGTGACAGGCTTAGAAGTTCCACCAGACTCTGAAGGCCGAAAGGCGAGCAAATAAACTTTTTGCCTCTGGAATGGATATAATCCATGATTTTCTTGTAGAAAGAAACAGGACACTCGAGGCTCTTGAATCTGTCGTAAAGCGGAATATTTCCGGTCGGAAGCTTAACAAATCCGGTGTCAGGATGGAGAATCTCGTGGGCATAGACCCACTGAAACTTTATATAGTCAGCACCGCTTTCGATTGCGGCATCTGTGAGCTTGACTGCTTTTTCGTATGAACCCTCATGTGAAGTTCCAATTTCGGCGATAATCATAATAGAGATTATAATCACAAAATGTCATTTTTCATAGTAATATCG
>JAGHSB010000280.1 GCA_018066075.1 Candidatus Treponema scatequi | reverse complement strand
AGGTCAAACAATATGCTATTATATTGATATGACAGCTCAAGAAAAGGAATCGCTCTACAATTTACTCAAAACAGTCTCTAGCGCAATCGACGGCTATACAAGTGTAAATTTCAAAAACGAAAATCCTTCTTTCTCAGACGACGTCACAAATCAAAAGCCTGCAGTTTCATCACAGCAAGCTTCTCAAACACAAAAGCAAGCAGTTCCACCAGTTTCAAATACAAAAGAACCTCAAGTTGCAGCAGAGGTTTCTCCTTCTTCTCAAGTGGAATTTGCCCAGCCGAAATCTTTCGACATTTCAGGAAAAATCAATAGCTGCACACGCTGTCCACTCGGAAAATCAGACGCAGCAAAAGTCTGCGGAACAGGCGTTTCAAATCCGTTTGTTTACATTCTTCTCGACAGTCCAAACCCAGAGCCGATGATTACAGAACTTCTCTACAAAATGCTTTCTGCAATTTCACTCAGCCCAAAATCAAACTGCTACATTTCAACTGTCGTAAAATGCGCAACTCAAAATAACCGCGAACCAAACGGCGAAGAAATTGCTGCATGTCTCAGTTTTGTTGATGCAGAAATCTCAATGCTAAAACCAAAAATCATCATCGCAATGGGAAAAGTTGCAGCACAGACTTTACTCCGCACTAACCTTCAGATTACAGAACTACGCGGCGAGTTTACAGAATACAATGGCGTTCCGCTCATGCCGACTTATCATCCAAAGACATTAATCGTGGGTCCGCAGTTTAAAGGCCCGGCATGGTCAGATTTAAAACTCGTAAAGGCAAAACTTTTAGAACTCGTTCCATTTTACGAAAACACTTTTAAAAATTAACCGGTAAAAAAAAGATAAATGAAGTACGCTCAGATTGCACTCAACGTGCCGCTCAACCAGACCTTCACATACTCAATTCCAGCCGACTTAAAAATATTACCGGAAGTCGGAAAACGCGCAGAAGTAAAATTCGGAAATCGCAAACTCAACGGAATCGTACTCGACATTTTTGACAACCTTCCGAAAGACCTCGGCTTTGACGAATCAAAATTAAGGCCGCTTACAAAAATCGTAGACGAAAAACCGCTTCTCACTCCAGAACTCATAACGCTTTCAAAATGGATGTCTTCATATTACCTTTGTCCGATTGGAGAAATCGTAAACTCAATCATCCCTTCCGGAAAACGCGAATCAACAAACGCAGCATTTTCATTTATCGAAGAATTTCCTGAAAACAAAAATATAACTCTCTCAGACGAACAGACAAAAGCAATCGATTCAATAACACTCGATAACTCCGGCAAAAATAAATTCCACTATCTTTATGGCTCAACTGGAACTGGTAAAACCGAAGTCTTTTTAACAGTTGCAGAACGAATCTTAAAAAAAGGAAAAGGAATAATTTATCTCGTTCCGGAAATAGGACTCACTCCGCAGGTAATCGAAGCTGTAACGATGCGATTTGGTTCAACAGTTGCTGTTTTGCATTCAGGTTTGACACCGAGCCAGAAACTTTCTGAGTGGAACCGAATTCTTTCTCGTGAAGCAAGAATTGTAATCGGCGCCCGTAGTGCCGTGTTTGCACCAGTTCCAGATTTAGGATTAATCATCATTGATGAAGAGCACGATGGTTCTTACAAATCGAATAATTCTCCGCGCTACCACGCACGACAGGTTGCGATGTACAGATGTACAAAATTACAGATTCCGCTTTTGATGGGATCTGCAACTCCAAGTGTCGAAAGCTGGAACTCGATTTCTAACGGTCAGTTTGAATGCCATAAACTTACAAAAAGACTTGCCGGCGGTCAGGCTCCGTTAATCAAGACAATCGACCTTACACAGTTAAACCTTACAGGCCGCTGCATTTCAGAAGAACTTGAAAACGCAATCCAGAAAACTATCGATGAAAAAAAACAGGCAATATTGTTTTTAAACAGACGCGGCTTCAATCACTTTTTCAGATGTCAGTACTGCGGCTTTGAATTGAAATGCAAAAACTGTTCTGTTCCACTTACTTATCATAAAACTTTAAACAGACTCAAATGCCATTACTGCGGATGGTCAATCGAACCTCCGACAAGCTGTCCTCAGTGCGGCTCATACGATGTTGGCTACTCAGGATTTGGAACAGAGTTCATCGAGTCAGAAGTTTCTGCAAAATTTCCAAACGCAAGAATCTGCCGCGTCGACACAGACTCGCTTACAAAAAAAGGTGAACTCGAAGAAAAACTTTCTGCATTCAAAAAAGGCGAATACGACATCATGCTCGGAACTCAGATGATTGCAAAAGGCTTAAACTTTCCAAACCTCAAGCTCGTCGGAATCATCCTTGCAGATACAGGACTTCACTTACCTGACTTTCGCGCCGCAGAAAAAACATTTGCACTCATCACTCAGGTTGCAGGACGCGCCGGAAGATATTTTCCGGACGGTGTCGTTTACGTTCAGACATACAATCCAAAGGCAGAAAGCATTTACTACGCATGTCACTCAAAAGTAAATGAGTTTTATTCATCAGAAATAAGTTCGAGAAAGCTTCTTGAGTTTCCGCCATTTTCTCGCCTTGTAAGATTAGTTTTCAGGTCTCCGAACTTGAATGACGCAAAGGCAACTGCAAAAAATGCTAAGCAGATTCTCAAAGAAACTCTTACAGAATATAAAAAGAAATTTTCAAAAGAAGCAGAAGACGTTGAAATTATGGGCGAATCAGAATGTCCTCTCCAGAAAGTAAGCGCCAACTACAGATACCAGATCATCTTAAAATCAAAGAACATAAACATTCTGCAGACAATCGTCTCGCACCTTGTTTACGATTACACTCACCCGCAGAATGTCTACATCGAAGTCGACATCGACCCGCAGAATTTACTGTAATTTTTCATCACTCATAATATCCGAGAGCTTTAATCTTTCTTAGGTCCTGTTTTTCTTTCGCCGTCAAAACCGACTTCGTATAAAAATAATCCCTGCGACGGAGCAGTCGGCCCTGCTTTACTTCTATCGCAGCTTTCCAAAACTTTTCTAAAACCGTTTTCATCCATTCCATTTTTTTCAAAATAAATCAGACTGCCCACAATTGAGCGTACCATTCTGTAAAGGAATGCATTTGCCTTTATTTCAAAAACGATAGCGCGGCCTTCCGGGAAAAGATCCTGGTAGAAAAAATGTGCATCATAAAGATATCGTTTTGTCGACTGACTTACATCTCCGCTTGCTGCAAATGTTGCGCAGTCGAGTTCTCCGCGAAGAACTGATGACATTTTGTTGAGGCGGTCGATGTCCGGTTCATGTGGTATACTCCAGACATACGGCATCTGAGATGCGAGTGCTTTGTTTGATGGAACTATGAAATACCTGTAAGTTCTGTATGTTGCAGAAAATCGTGATGAGAAATTTTCATCTTTTTCAACTGCTTCTGTAATGCGAATATCATCCGGCAAAAGAGAATTTAATGCCGTAACATATTTACAAGCCGGAATCGAATCAACGGGACTTAAAAAATTTGCAGCCTGACCGACTGCATGAACTCCGCTGTCAGTTCGACCGGAGCCAACAAGAGCTGTCGGTACTTTGTGAATTTTCTCTAAGACTTTTTCAATTTCACCCTGGACAGTTCTGACAGGTTTTCCGCCGTCGCTTTTATCCTGTCTCTGCCAGCCGCAGAAATTTGTTCCGTCGTATGAAACTGTTAAACAGATGTTTCTCAATCGAAACCTCTACTCTAAATCGCCGACATCAGTTCCGTCGAGTTCTTTTGTGAGATTGTCGTAAAGATTTCTTGAGTGTTCAAGAAGCGGACCCGGTTTTTCTTTTGTTGATTTTCCGAGACCAAAAATTCGGGCAATGGCGATTTTTGATTCGTCGAGTTTTTTGAGACGAAGTGCGATGTCATCGCGCTGTCCGTATTTGTATTCAAGTAAACCGCAGAGATAGATTACTCCATCCCAGCCGTAGTTTTTATCTGTATCAGGACCCATACCAGGCATTGTAGAACTTTTTTCTACACGGTTTGTTTCGTTGAGAACTGCCTGCTGGTAAAAGAAAATTGCTTTTTTGTAAAATACTTCTGCAGCAACATTGTAGTTGTGTCCAGGACATTCTTCTTCGAGGTCATTGCAGAGCCATGCAAGTCTCAAAGTTAAAACTGCTCTCTTCATTGTAGGCAAATATGAAAGGTCACATTCATCGTATGTCAAAAGAGCAAGGTAATACATTGCAGCGCCGTCGAGAAGATTTCTGTTTCTTGTCAAATCGTAATATGGGAATACTGCATTAACGGCAGCCTTTCTTTCTTCCTGCTTGTCGTAAATGCGGTTTAATGTTTCTTCGTCGTCAACTTCTTTAAAGTCGTTCCAGAGAAAAGCTGCGTGACAGTTTGGGCATGCGCCTACTGCGTAAATAATTGGATTGATTTTTCCGTATCTTGCAGATGGAATGTATAAGCGATGGAGTTCTTCTGTGAGTTTTCCGGCGTTCATACGACCGTTACCGCTGAGCATTTCTTCGCGTGGAAAGTCTTTCTTGCAGACAGGACAATGACATTTTGTCTTTGACCAGTAAGAAATTGCGGGCTTTTTCTTTTCAGTTGTTTTTTTAACTCCAGAAACCATTTTAATCTCCCATTTAAAATAAGTATCAGAAACTCACTTAATGTATCTATTATAACAGATAATTTCTAACTTTCAATAATTACGTTTGCAATAGCGTAATCTTTTTCATGCGACAGAGAAAGAAAAATCTTTCCTCCAGGGCACTTTTCATCGAAAACTTTTTTAGCAGATTTCCCTAGCGCAATATACGGCTTACCTGATTCTTCCTTCAGAACATAAACATCCCGAAGATCAAAACCAGACAACCCCGTTCCAAGAGCTTTAGAAAAAGCCTCTTTCGCAGCAAAACGAACGGCATAATGCTGGCTCATTGCAGAAATCTGTCTTTCGGTCAAATCAGAAACATCTTTGTCAGACATTTCCTTTTCGTTGAAATATCTCAAAATAAGGTTTTCTTCTTCGATCCATTTTCTGAATCTTGAAACCTCAACTAAATCTACGCCAATTCCAAAAATCATAATTAAACTCTACTCAGCCTTGTTTGCTTCGGCAGGAGCAGCTTCTGCCGGCTTAGATTTAATTAAAACTTTTACTTTTTCAACGCTCTGATCCTCAATCTTGAGCGCATCCTGAACTGCGATTACGATTGGAAGTTCGTATTCACCAGGAAGATAAATGTTTGAACAGTCGCACTGAACTGTATATTCAGACGGATAAAATTTTTCAAGAACGAGTTCTGCTCCAGAAACAGTAAAGCTTATTTCAGGCTGAGATTCTACGACAAGGCCCTTATCAAGATTTGCAAAGAATACGCGACACTTATCAAATTTTCTTGTTACGAGAGATGCCTGCAAACTTACAGAAACTACTGCATTGTACGGAGAAACTACATGAATAAATTTATTCGGATTTCGGCAGACACTCTGAGTTTCAAAGTCATCTTTTTTATCTGTAAGTACAACTTCTTCACAATTGACTGCTGCAACTTTCTCAACCATTTTTCTAGGACCTGTAATGATTGCTTCTTCAGGATGAACTTTAATTTGACTGACTTCATATCCATGCAAAGGATTTCCGGTTACAGGAACTTTAATCGGAACAGATCTTCTTGTCTTTTCTTCGAGCGTAACCTGAATGTGACTCGGGTTTGCGATAAATTCCACTGTTTCATTTAAAAGAAGATCAGACGAAAGTGAAAGTCTCACCGGAACATTATAAGTTCCTTCTTCAGTAAAATAGCTTACATCGATATATGCCTGAATTTCTTCTGGCTTGATGATAGGACTTGTTTTTGAGTCGTGTCTTACAGAAACATTAACTGTCTCAGGAACAGAAGTAACAATTGTCATGCTTCCGTCTTCTACAGTCTTTAATGAAGGAAAGAAATTTTTTGTTTCAAGTCTTGCTGTGTGGCTGACAAGAATTAAAACAACTGCAGCTACAACACATCCAGATTTTTCTTTCCAGTTTTCGGTAATTTTATTAAGAAGTGATTCTGCTTTCATCTATTGTATCCTCAATATTTTTTGAGTCCGAAGTAATCTCAAGTAATTCTTCAAGTGTCTTTGTAAGTTCTGAAATCGAAAGATCATAATGAAGTTTTGAATCATATGCGAGACTGATTGCACCAGTCTCTTCTGAAACTACAAGAACAACTGCATCAGTCTGTTCAGAAAGTCCGAGAGCTGCACGGTGTCTTGTACCAAATGTTTTTTTAATGTCATATTGTTCTGAAAGCGGAAGAAAACAACCGGCTGCAACAATTTTTCCTCCCTGAATTACACAAGCTGCATCATGAAGCGGAGTATCGTGTGAGAAAATCGTAAACAAAAGTGCTGATGTAAGATTTGCATCAAGTCTTGTTCCAGTTTCGATAAGGTCATCAAGTTTTGTATGCCTTACGAATACTGCAAGCATACCTCGTTTCATTTTTGAAAGCTGATCTGCTGCAATTAAAACTGCATCGACATGAGTATGCTTTGATCTTTTACCGAATACAAACCATTCTTTCTGTCCGAGCCTCAAAAACATTTTTCGAAGTTCCGGATGGAACACGATTACATATGCAACAAGAAGTCCCGGCGCAATGCTTTTCAAAATCCAGAAAAGAGTTTCAAGTCTTAAAAGGAATGCACCACCATACAATATACCGATGATAACAGCTGATTTTAAAATCTGAAGACCGTTTGTCTTTACGATAAGAAAATAAGCTTTGTAGAGAATGTAGCTAATAATTAAAACTTCAATTACTGGACTTATATATGAATATATATTCCAAAACTGTTGTGATGCAGTCATTTTAAAATTCCCTCTAATACTTTTAAACAATCGACAGTTTCTTTTACATCATGAACCCTGAGATAAGACATTCCATTCAACACAGAATAAATATTTGCAGTAAGCGTTGCACTCAATCTGTCTTCAACTTTTCGTCCAGTCAGCTGCCCCAGAAAAGATTTTCTCGAAAGCGCCATCATTACCTGAAAACCCTTTTCACAAAAACGCCTGCACTCTTTTATAAGCCGGCAGTTCCCTTCCAAATCCTTGGCAAAACCGATTCCCGGGTCCAGAATAATCCTGTCTTTTTCAATGCCGCTTTTCATCGCAAAATCAGCCCTTGAAAAAAGATATTCAGAAACTTCATCTACTATATTATCATACTTTGTGTTTAACTGCATCAGTTTCGGCTCATTTCTTTTATGCATCAAAATCACCGGAATCTGAGCCTCTGCAGCAAAAGATGCCATCTGGTCATCATCTTCAAGAGCCGAAATATCGTTTAAAATGTCAGCGCCCGATTCGACACATGCTTTTATAACGTTTTTCTTTCGTGTATCAACCGAAATTGGAATGTCAGAATATTTTCGTATTTTTTTGATAAGTGGAATTAACGCGTTAAGTTCATCTTTTTCAGAAATATAAGAGGCTCCCGGCCGTGAACTTTCAGCTCCGATATCAAGGATGTCAGCGCCTTCATCAATCAATCTTTTTGCAAGCGAAAAACCGCCGCGGCTTTTTTTGAAAAATGAATCATGATTAGCATTAACGATTCCGACTACGAAGGCGATATGTTTTGAAACAACTTTTCTGTCTTTAAGTTCAAGACTTGGATTTACTGATTTTAATTCTGGTATTTTATTTTCAAGCTCAGGCATTTTCGATATCTCCTCTTGAAAGTCCTGCATCTGTTAAAACTTCTTTGCGGCTTCCCTGAGAAATATATTTTTCCGGGAATGCAAGAACTTTAACATTAAATATTTTTTCTTTGATCAAAACCTTTTCGATATATTCACCGACTCCGCCTGTTTTAATTCCATCTTCAACAATAATAATTTTACTGTAATCTTTGCAAACTGAAACAAGATGTTTTTCATCAATCGGTTTTATGAAACGAAGATTATAAATATCTGTGCATTCATTTTTCAAAAGTTTTGCACGGCATGCAACAATAACTTCACTCATCATTGAACCTGTCGTGATTACGAGAGTTTTTTCTTTTACGTCGTCGTCAAACTTTGTCGATTCTGCAGGTGCATAATCTTCTGCCTTGATTAAGATTCCTTTAGATTGTTCAAGTGGAATTTTATAAGGCGCGATTTCATTTGGAGTTGTAAGTTTCGGATAGCGGATGACTACAGGTCCTTTCATGTCGACTGCAGCATTGAGCATCATATCAAGTTCTACACTTGATGCAGGCGCAAGAATCGTTACGTTTGGGATTGCACGTATCAATGAAATGTCGAAGATTCCCTGATGAGTTTCGCCGTCATTTGGAACAGCGCCGCTTCTGTCGAGAACAAAAATTACATGAAAGTCTGGAAGAGATACATCGTGAATAATCTGATCGATTGCACGCTGAATGAATGTCGAATAAATGCACACAACAGGAATAAGTCCGCCTTTTGCAAGACCACCTGCAAATGTAACTGCATGTTCTTCTGCAATTCCAACATCAAAAAACCTTTCTGGATAATGACGCGCGAAAGTATCAAGACCTGTTCCTTTTGCCATCGCTGCTGTAATTGCAACTACATTTTTATTTTTTTCTGCAAGCTTCATCATGCTCTGAGAAAAACATTCAGTAAAACTTACGACATCAAACTTTTCAACTTTGCCGTCTGTAATGCAGAAAGGTCCGATTCCGTGGAATGTCTGAGGATCATTTTCTGCAGGACTGTAGCCCTTTCCTTTTTTTGTAACGACATGAACTACGACAGGCTTTCTCAATTTTTTTACTCTGTTAAATACAAGTTCAAGTTCATGAATGTTGTGACCGTTTAACGGACCAACATATTCATAACCGAGTTCTACGAAAAGATTGTTTGCTAACAATAATCCTTTGAGACCGCGTTTAAATTTACTGATGAACTGCGGTAAGAATTTATTTACGAGCGGAGTCTTTTCTGCAAACATATCGATTGCATGTCTTATTTTCTGATAATGAGTGGACATTGTAAGACGCGAAAGATAACGAGAAAAAGATCCGTTGTTTTTTCCGATTGACATCTGATTGTCGTTGAGTACGACGATGAGATTTTTCTGAAGCTGACCTGCATGACAAAGGCCTTCAAAAGCAAGTCCGCCTGTCAAAGCACCGTCGCCGATAACAGCAATAACTTTTCCGTCTGAATTACCGGTTAAAGAACGGGCCGTCAAAAGCCCAAGGCTTGAAGAAATACTTGTCGACGAGTGACCGTTATCAAAATAATCATACGGACTTTCTGACATCTTTGTAAAACCGGAAAGACCGCCATGCTGCTTTAATGTATCAAATTTATCATAACGGCCTGTTAAAAGTTTATGAGTATAGCACTGGTGGCTTACATCCCAGACAATTGCATCATCTTTTCCATTAAATACACGATGAAGCGCAATAGTTAATTCCACTACTCCAAGATTACTTGCAAGGTGTCCGCCGTTTTTTCCTACGACTTCGATAATTTTCTTACGGATTTCGGAAGCAAGTTCGGAAAGCTCTTTTGTTGAGAAATTTTTCAGGTCTGACGGGCTTTTAATCTTAGAAAGAATCGTAAAAATTGCCTCCACTTTGAAGTTTAACAGTTTTAAGAACAAAAAAAAAGACCGCTCAAGAAAATCTCTCGCAGTCTTTACTGGCATATATAAATATGTTTCAAGTAACGTTAATTACTTGCTCTTATGCCGATTTCTTCTAAGCATCTTTTTTCGCTTATGTGTCGCCATCTTCTGGCGCTTTCTTTTCTTACCACAAGGCACGGTGCGCGCTCCTTAATAAAATTTGAATATTCGAGAAGATTATTACGAATTTGGCCTTTTATGTCAATACCACAAAGTCCCAGACAGCCCAAAAACAACAAAGACAACACCAAAGCCGCTGCGTCAAATTCCAC
>JAGHSB010000073.1 GCA_018066075.1 Candidatus Treponema scatequi | reverse complement strand
ATATGAAGTAACGGCCGGAAGATAGAATACAAAACTAAGCTGAAGTGCAATTATCGGGAAAAGGCACATAATAATCTGCTTGTAAAGAACTGTAGAAAAGATCAGGCTTATTACAGTAACAACAGAGTTTAATTCATTAAGCTGAAATTTTTTCAAAAGAAATGAGAATAAAAATCCAGTCATAATTAAAAAGAAAAGTTCAAAACAAAGAACAAGTCCGAATGCAAAACGGCCAGGTGCTGCAATCAGGAGTGCAAATGAAATTGATGTAAAAATGTAATAAAGATATTTGTTCATTTTTTATCTCCTGTATCAAGAGTCTGTTCAAAAATAATTTTTGCTTTTTCCGTCCAGTGCTTGATTGTAATGTCAGCTTCCGTATTTGTAAACTGAGTTTCAATTCTTTCACTTGAAAGAGCAAAACCTTCGAAAGATACCCCACTTTCTTTGTCATATAAAAATACTGCTGCAAGAGGACCCCAGTAAGAAGTTACTCTTGTGATAAGTACATATTTTTTTGCATTTGATGTGCTTGAAGTAATCTTGTACATATTTGAACTTACCGCAAGCGAAGAATTGATTTTTACAGGTTTGCCAATTGTATATTTTGACGGAAAGTCATCTGGTCTTGATTTTTCAAGTACAGTCTGAACCTGTTCTTTTAACTGTTCGTTCCAGCTCTTTCTTGCAAGAAGAGAAAATCCTGTAAGAATAAGAGCCATTACGATAATAAGGCTTGTGAAAACTAAATATGTCTTGCCTTTTAATTTTGTATCTTTATCTATAGTCTCAAACATTTTCGTTCCTTAAAACAGCGAGTAATTTATTTCGCTTAATTCTATTTTCGAAGAACTGAATAATCGGAGAAACGATATTCAGGAATAATACAGTGATAATTGAACCAATAGGACTTGTACCGCAGCCGGAGAAAATGAATGCAAAGACTCCACCAAGCAATCCGAAAATTATCTTTCCTTTTTTTGTCATTGGCGTTGTACCAAACCACTGCAAAAGGAAGAATGCAGTAAACAAAGTTCCGCTCGAAAGAAGTGCCAGAATTACATCACCCTGCATTGGAATACCGCCAGAGAATACTGGTGATAAGAACTTAACAAGAAGTGAGTAAGAAACAAGGAAGAAGAACGGCATGTCAAAAGTAAGAATGTCACATGAAATCAAAATGATTGATGCAACAAGTGTCCAGAAATTAAATCTGAAAGCAGGAATTACTGACTGAGTATCCCAGAACATTGAAACATATCCCTGAGGAACAGAAACTTTGAAAAGACTGAATGTCGAATCGTTCATTGAAGCAGTAAACTGTTCGTCAAACGGGAAAATCGGGAAAACTCCTTCCTGAATCAAAAGAAGCGACGGATTTTTTGAAGTCAAGAAATCTTTAGTAACCTGAAATGCAGGAAAACTTACCTGACCGATAAACCAGCAGAAAGCAACTGTAATGACAATCGGATTAATCCATGAAACGATGAGGTCACCGAAAGCATATTTTACAAGAATCATTGCAAACAATGTAATACAGAATGCAGAAAAAAGCGGATAACCAGCAGGTAAAAAGAAACCGATTAATGTTCCTTTGAGAATACTCATTAAAAGTGAGAGTTTAACATGTTTATTGTGAATGTAATTGAACAATTCTGAACAAAGACATGCAGCAATACAAACTGAAATGATAATCAGGTTTGAATAACTCTGTGTTAAAAACAGCATTACAATCTGTGGAACAAGAGCAACAAAAATTGCAAGATAAGTTCCAAAAGTTGAATTTTTATTTATGAACGGGCTTAAGTTTACTGTTTTATAAGCCTTGTTTTTTGGCAAATCATTTTTCATTCTGGTATCTCTCTTCTCTTAATAATTTGATTACTTTTGCAAGCGGAAGTTTTGAAGGACAGTTTGCACTGCAGAGGCCGCACTGTGTACACAAATCTACACTCTGAATGTAAGCTTCATCAACAACTGCTCCAGTAATTACTTTTGCAAAAATAATATCAGGACTCAATCCGGTTTTACAAACGCTTCTACAGCGTCCGCATCTCAAACAGATGCTTACGCTTCTGTCAAAACTGTCTTCGTGAGAAGTGAATGTAATTGATTTAACATATTTTGTAACAGGTGTATCAAGTGAGTTTACTGCAACTCCATTGATTTCTCCGTTAACAATGATCTTTCCAAGTTTTCTTACAAATCCACCGCACTGTTTTGCAATTGCTTTAAAAGAAGTTCCAACACAAACTTTTAAAAGTGCTTTTGCCTGGAGACAGTCACCATCAACAAAGACATTGATTGTTTCAAGAGGCATCTTCAAAACTACAGCATCGTAAACATGAACCATAGTCGATGAATCAGTAAAGAAACATGATCTCATGATGTCTTCAAAAGATGCAGCAAGTTTTTTCTGTTTAATGTATGAAATTGAAAGTTCTCTCTTTCCACCGGCAGGATAAATGTTTGAATCACACTCGAGGAAAGTCATTGGAATTGATTCGAACATTTCTTTCTGACTGAGATTGAACATTGTTTCAAGATTTGATGACTTTGGATATGCGATTACGATTTCATTTACATCACAAATTTTTGAAGTAATGTAAATACCAGTCATAATTTTGTCAAAGTCACTTCTTGTCAAAGTTGTATCTGTATCGCATGAAGGATCTTCATCAAAAAGTCTTATGAAAAGTTTTTTATTCTGTTCATTTTTGATTTTGTTAACATCAAGTTCAAATGCAGAATAAGATGTTGTTGAAAAAGTATTGATTACTCCGGCATCACTTACAGTCTTCAAAAGCATTGCAGGAGAATAAGTTGAAAAATCTGCCTGTGACTGCTGTTTACCGAGATATGAAAAACTTCCGCTTAAAAGAATTTCAATTGCTTTACCTTGCTTTCCGTTTGGATAAGAACAGTTTTTAATTCCTAAAATTTTTCCAGGAATCGGTGCATGAATTTTTGCAACACCAAATGCTCTTGCGCCATACACTTCACGAGAAGCTTCTGCAATTACCTGACCTTCTTTAACTTCATCGCCTTCTTTAACGATGCTTTCGCAGACAAAGTTGTCTTCCTGTGAAAGTGGAATCGTAACAGTTCTTGGCAAAAAGCCTGTTGTTATTTCCTGAACAGGATATTTATCTTTTTTTGCATATTTAATTTGCATTTCCATATCTTCTTCCATTTCTGTAAACAATCATCAATGCACATGGAATTATAAATAAAACCACCATCAGAATTATGTTTACCAGACTAAATTTTTCTCCTGCGCCATATGAATAGTCAACGTTAAAACCAGATTCCTGATTTTTCATCAGCTTTTCAATTGCAGGATACTGCAAATCGTCAATCAAACTTACGGCTTCCTTTCTGAAACTGTCATCAAAGCAATATAAAACTTCTTCTGTAGCAATTACACCGTCATCAGAATCTTTAAATCGCTGTATTACAACTGATTCACCTTCTTCAGGAAAGTCAGAATAAACAGTATTTAAGGATTTATAAGGCTTTGTAACGACATTCCAGTTCCAGACGATGTAATCGTTAAGGTTTGGAATACCAGTTTCTACATTATACCTTGTCGGCATAGGGAAAGACAAGTCTCCGGAATTTGCTGCCGCAAAAATGTTGACGCTTGAAATATATAGTACAAAAAGTATTAAAATTGAACCTATTGGTATAAGGGCTTTTTTGATGGAATTTGAATTAACCATATTCATAAGCCGTGCGTTTCTGATCAGTACAGGACAGAAACGGAGTTTTGAGTCTTTGTATGTTTCGTAATTTGAAAGTACGAAAAGAAGAAGAATGCTTGCGGTAAGACAGAGCATGAACATCAAGCCTGAAACAAACGAAGAAAAGAATGTTCCGGCAAGAGATGCTGCAACAAGAATGATTACATAAAAGTTGTTTTTAAGGCAGTCTATGCTACCCTTTCGTTTCCAGATTTTCTGTGCTAGAAAGGCTGCATAAAGATAAAGGCAGACACATGCTGCGTTTGTATAGAAAGGCATCGTAAAAGTAAAAATAATCGGGAATAAAGATGCAGTTAAAAATACAAATTTCTTTTTTGCATAAATAAAAAGAAAAAGCATTGCAAGAATACAGATGACAGGAGTCAAAAGCGGAAACGATGACTTGCTGTCGAGTCCTGCATTGATTGAATGTTTTTTAATAAGATTTTCACATGCGTTTTTTGCATGACCTGAGTAACGGTCCGGAATGTAATAAAGAGTTACAGTTCTGTCCTTGTCAAAAAAGTAAGCGTTTCGTCCTGAAAGATAAGAGTCGTTTGAATCAGACTTAATCGGAAGAAACTGATTTACAAAAGGAATCCTCTGGTTGTAAAACGAAATTACATCTTCACAGCCTGCGTTCTGAAGTTCTGTCATTACGACTTTTGCATCTGTATCACATGGGACATATAAAACTGAAAATCCTTTCCAGAGTTTTGCCGTAGGAACAGTTCTTAAAACTAAAAGTAAAGCAAAGATGCCGATTGTTATGAAAGATGGTATTACAAACTTTTTTATATAATTCATTTTATAGCCTTGTTAATTATAAAGTCGCAAATGCAAGGCCGATAAAAAATCCAAGGATTGCACCAAAAACAACTTCCATCGGATTATGACCTAATACTTCTTTAATTGGTTTATATTCGATTACGTTTTTTTCTTTGAGTTTCTGACCCATTTCATTGATTTTCTTTGCGTGAATTCCATTTGCTCTTCTTACACCGAGTGCATCACGAATAGTAATCATCATGAGACACGCAGAAAGCATGAAAATATCAGAATCGAGTCCGTTTCTAAAAGCTACGGAAGTACATAAAGACGTTACTAGGGCTGTATGACTTGACGGAAATCCGCCTGTTCTCCAGATAAGAAATTCGAAAAGTTCCCCTATGCTATGAATTCGTCTCAAACAAAGATTTATAATCGTCTTGATAAACTGTGCAGTAAACCAGCTGAAGATGCAAGAAAGACAAACAGGGTTTAAAAACAGCTTAAGCAAATTACTTTTTAAGTCAGCAAACATATTAATATATTTTACCATGACAAAAAATTTTGTCTAGTAGTAATGGAAATAAATCAGTATAATTACTCTGTATGGAATTCAAAGACTTTTATGCAGGTTCTGACGACGAAAACCGCCGTCTTGATAAGGTCATCCGTAAAATGACGCCTGATTCTAACATTTCTTCGCTTTATTCTGCCATTCGCAAGGGATTAATCCGCGTCAATGACAAAAAAGCTGATGTAAACCAGAAAGTCTTTGAAAAAGACAAGATTTCAATTGCTGACTTTCTTCTGGAAAATAATAAAATTAAAGTGGAACTAGCCAAACACGCATCTTCAAAACCTGTCAAAAAAATCTCATTTGAAACAGTCTTTCAAAATGAACACGTAAAGATCATCAATAAACCATACGATACAAATGTACACGGTGCCGGTTCCCTTTCAGAAACGATTGAAGCTCAGTATCTCGAAGAAAAGCATGAGTCATCCCTTTCGTTTACTCCAGGTCCTTGTCACAGACTCGACAGAAAGACAACCGGTCTTCTCTGCTTTTCCGAGTCCCTTGCAGGCGCTGAATGGTTTACAAAAAACATCGCTGAAAAAACAATAAGAAAATTTTACGTTGCAGTCTGCCTTGGTGACTTTCAAAAAACTGAAACATGGTCTGACCATATTGTGCCGGATGATGCAAATTCCACTTCTTTCTACACAATGAAAATCGACCCTTCAAACAGCGACGACAAAAATCTCGCAGTAACAACATGTACACCGCTCGCCCACGGAACTTACCAGAAACAGAAAGTCACTCTCTGTCAGTTTGAAATCCTAACCGGAAAAAAACATCAGATCAGATGCCAGAGCGCATATCACAAAATCGGAATACTCGGTGACACTGCATACGGTTCAATAAAGCTTCGTGACAAGCAGGACATGTACCTTCACGCATACCGCCTCGTAATGCCGGAAAACAACCCGCTTGAAATTCCACATGAAATAACAGCTCCATTAAATAATAATTTTCTTAACTTTTTAAAACTTTCGTTGCTAAATTGGGACGGGTCACTTATAATAAAGTGATAAGATTTCAAAATATAACTTCGGAGATTTATGGATTCTATTTCTAACATCTTTAAAAAGATTTCCGGCTACAATGTAATGGCCTTAGTCGGCGAAAGCGGAACCGGAAAAAGCTTTAAATCAAAACTGCTCGCTCAAAAACATGGAATCGACGCAATCATCGACGACGGACTTCTAATTCAGAATGACAAAATCTTAGGCGGAAAATCTGCCAAGACAGAAAAGACATACATGGGTGCCGTTCGCGTTGCCCTCTTTGATGACAAGGAACAACGCGACCAGATTGCCCGGATCTTAAAAAAATCTCACATTAAAAAAATCCTCATCCTCGGAACTTCTGAGAAGATGGTAATAAAAATTGCAACAAGACTTCAGCTTCCGCCACCGGCAAAAATAATTCATATCGAAGATATTGCAACACGCGAAGAAATCGACAAGGCAATTCGTTCTCGTCAGGTCGAAGGAAAACATGTAATTCCTGTTCCTGCGATTGAAATTAAAAGAAACTATTCTCAGATTTTCTACGACTCAATCAAAGTCTTTTTCAGAAAGCCTGCTCTCTTTTTCAAATCAAAGATGTCAGGAAACGCAAAGACATTTGAAAAGTCAGTAGTAACTCCAGAGTTTTCAAAAAAAGGAAGAGTCAGCATTTCAGAAGCAGCCCTCACCCAGATGACAATGCACTGCGTAATGGAATTTGACGAAAACATCAGAATCAAAAAGTTTTCAATCAAGACAAATGCCCGCGGCTACAGACTCGTAATCACAATCGATGTCCCTTTTGGAAAACAGCTCACGGGAGAAATCTACAAACTCCAGCAATACATAATAGACAACATCGAAAAATATACGGGTATTCTCATCGAAGAAGTCAGTATCATCATCGATAAGATTTCTTTGAAAGATAAAATCAAAAAAGATTAAATCTGAAATAATACTCCCACGAACATAAAAATTTTAATATTCAAATACTACCAGTCAGTCAGTGACTGTCAAAACCGCTAGCTAGCGTCGCTACACACTTAGTCCGTAGTAGAAACTATAAGTTCCGGACTAAGAGTGTTTTTGACAGCCACTGTCTTCCTTCCCG
>JAGHSB010000066.1 GCA_018066075.1 Candidatus Treponema scatequi | reverse complement strand
CTTTATTTCCTTTGCTAATTTTTCGTGTATAATTAAATTATGAAACTCAATAAACTTTCAATCGACGACAAAGAAATTTTACAGATTGCAATGCAGCGCTTGGCGTATCAATTTATATCAGATATATTTTGAACGGATTTGTTGCAAAATATATCATTCCTGTCAAATGGGAGTTTGTTATGATTCAATTTCGTACACTTCAGAAAAAAGATATACCGTCACTTCTTCAGTTATATATTCAGCTTGATCCAGTAAATGAATCGCTTGAAATTAAAGAAGCTCAAAATATCTGGAAAAATATTTCAAAAAATAAAAATATAAAATATTTCGTTGCAGTTGATGATGATAAAGTTGTTTCATCTTGCTGGAGCTGTTTAATTCCAAATATGACACATCATGGAAAATCAATTTGCTTCATTGAAAATGTCATCACAGATAAAAATTATCGAAAAATGGGGCTTGCGAAAAAAGTTATTCAGATGGCGATTGATGATGCAAAAGAAAATAATTGCTATATGGCATGTCTTTTGAGTAACATGAAGCGGACAGAAGCACACAAGTTTTATGAAAAAATCGGATTTAAAGGTGACACCAAAAAAGGCTTCGTGATGAAGTTTGAATAATATGAAATTCAGGAGTGCAATATGCAGTATAGAGAAGGCAGGGAATTGCATCGAAGCTTGTCAAACTTGCAGAGGATGCCCTTAAGAAAGAAGGCATTCAGAAATTCCACAGGGCGAATAAATTTTCGATAGACTTGTTTTTAGTTACTATCACAAGTTTTAAATTTTTATTAAATTCCACTTAAAAATCTCTTGCGGGATTTTTGAATGGAATTTATAATCTAATCATGGCTAAAGAAACGAAAGAATATAAAATTCACAATAACGAAGACAAAACAATTTTTGCAGTTAAAGTAGAAAAAACAAAACAGAAAAAACTTAAGCCTGCAGCAGTTTTCTTCATCATTCTTCTCATTCTTGCAGCACTCGGAGTATCGATTTACATCGGATATGTTCTGAATGTATTTGTTGCAAAATAAAAACTAAATATCCATTTTTTCAAAAATAGTGTCAGTCTTAAGGGCGTTGTTGTAATAATCTTCGAGTTTGTCGCGGCATTCTAAGAAGATACTGCCGAGTACAGGGTCAAAGTGTTTGCCTAAATCGTTTTGAATGATGTTAAATGCTTCGTCAAATGATTTGGCTTCTTTGTAGCAGCGTTTACTTACTAGGGCATCGAATACGTCGGCGAGGGCCATGATTCTTGCTTCGACCGGAATTTCTTTTCCTTTCTTTCTTGTAGGATATCCTGAGCCGTCCCATTTTTCGTGGTGGTAGTGGGCTACGTTTGCGGCGATTGCTTTAAACTCCAAGTCGGTTGTTTCTTTTAAGACTTCCTGAACGATGATTGAACCTTTTGTCGGATGCTTTTTCATCTGTTCGTATTCTTCTGGTTCGAACTTTCCTGGTTTTCTTAAGATGCTGTCGTCGACTGCAATTTTACCGAGGTCGTGCATAGGTGCGGCCTTAATCATTCTTTCACAGAATTCCTGATTGCACCAGTCTGCAAACTGCGGATATGATTTGAGTTTGTTTACGATGATTCTTACACAGTCACTTGTTCTTAAGATGTGACCGCCTGTTGAGTTGTCGCGGCTTTCAACCATCATGGCCATTCCCTTGATGATTGAATCCTGCATTGCTGTAATCTTTTCTGTTTTTTCTTCAACGGCATTTGCAAGTGCCTGGTTGTAGAGATTTATTCCATTAATATAATTCTGCTGCTGTGTGTTGTCGCGAAGTTCAAAAAGGTAACCGATGATTTTATTACGGCTTTTAAGCGGATGAATCGTACAGATTGCTGATATCTGATTTGCTTCGATGTCAAAATCGTATTCGAGATTTTCTACCCACTTCCAGTTTTCTTCGTTGTAATTTAATTTTTCAATTGCTTCTGCCTGTTTGTCATGAAATCTTGAATCAATCGGAACTTCTGCAAGGCATGGAAGAAGCTGAACTGCAAGTTCATCACAGCCTAAGAAACGTTTTTTTCCGTCAAAGGCGATATAACCGTATCCACCGCGTGTCTTGTAAACTTCCATCAGGTTTGAAGAAAGGTCATACATGTTTGCATGAACTGAAAGAACGATGAATCCGATTTCCATGATGATGTAAGTAAACACCATGAGGTTGAGTCTGATATCAAGTGCAAGTGGAATTACGTAAGCGAGTGTTCCAAAGACAATCATGCCTAAAAGTGCGTATAATGTTTTGTGTGAGATTTTTTTCTGGCTTCTGAGCGTGTCGATTACTATTGCGACAGCTCCGACATTGACTGATGCGAGAAATACGACATACCACAGGACGAAAGGACCTGCAGTAAAATCAATGAGAGTGAGTCCAAGATATTTTCTGATGTTCAACTCTTTGAAGAAAAGTCCTGTAGTTTGTGAAGAGCATATAATTACGATGAAAAACAGTGCTGTGAGTATAAGCAGATATCTCAGCACTGGATGAAATCTTCTTTCACACAGATCAACTACAACGATGAGCATGAAAGTAATCGTAAAGATACTTCCGATGTACGAAATCATTGTTCCGCACATTGCTGATTCAAGGTTTGGTGCATGTACGGAGAACGCGTATCCGAAGTTTGAAGTGAGCGTTGAAACGAAGAGAGTAATGAAATTTTTATTAGTTCTGCGGCCTGTTGTTTCGTAGAAAATAACGAGCTCGAGGAGAGAGAGTAATACTGCGATAATATAGATGAATCTCAGGTCCATAGTATTTAAATTATAACCCGGTTTTTTGGAATTTGCGAATTTTTTGTTGGAATTCGCCCAGGAGTTGATCCCGGTATTTGCCAAATTCCACATAAAACTATAAAATCACGGTATGACTGAAAAGGAACAGGACGAGTATTTGATGACTGTCCTAAGGCGCTATGTCGAAGTTCTCAAAGAAACTAACAGCGCCGAAAAACAAAACGATTTCCCTGACTCAAAGACGGCAGTTTCAGAAAACGAAGAAATGATTTCGGACCTTGAAGAAATTGCGGCAAAAATAAATTCCATCGAAGAACTTGCAGAACTCGGGCCTGATGCGATAGACACAGTTTTTGAAGCTGTCTCGGCCTATGCAGGTGACTTTGTCGTTTCGGCAGATGAAAGGCAGAGAAAAAAAGATCTTGAAGAGTGTGCTAAACTCGAAGAAATCATCTGGCTTTTCTGTGATGAAGATGACGAAGCCGAAGAAGACGAAGAATCTGACGATTAAAAGGCATATATTCTTAGTTTAGGCTAAGAATTGTCTTAGAATAGCCCAAATTTCACTTAAAAACATCTAAAATCTCTAATTCTAAGAAAAAAATAAGTTGCTAACCCCATTTTTATTATTTAGAATTGCAAGGTAAAAACTTGAATAGGAGATTTTTATGTTTAAATCATCAGCAAAAAAATGTATAAAAGTTTTTTTGACTTCTGTAGTATTGGCAGGAGTTTGTGGAAGCTTTGCTTTTGCTAAACCAAAAAATGATTTGGTAAAAGAAGAAGCAGGTTATTATTATGGATACGGAAAGGCAGAAACAAAAGAAGAGGCTGACTTTCTCGCAAAGAAAAATCTTGTAGAAAATGCTTTGACAGCGGTTTTGCATGAATCAAACCCAGAAGCAGATCATATCACAGTAACAGACGAAGTAGTAAAAGCTCGCATCGGAGACATGAAACCATTTGCAAAGAGCAAGAATGAATTGTCAGTTTGTTATAGAATAAAAGATAACGAATGGGCAAAGAATGAAAAAGCTTATGCAGAATCACTTCGTAAGGTTTTGACACCAAAGTATCAGACTCTTACAACAAAAGGCAGTGTTGCAGATAAGATTGCTACAGCAAATGAAATCATTACAACACTTGCAGAAAACGGTGAAACAGACATTCTTACAATGCAGGAAAAATCAACTGAGATTATGGCCCGCAAAGTAGAAGCAGTTTGTTCAGCTATTGCTGACAACATCGTTTTGACAATTGAACAGAAAGACGGTTTTATCAATTCTACTACTACAATTGCTGTTTCAGCAAAAGATAAAGGTGGAAATGCTATTGCCGGTTTACAGCTTAAAGCAGTATTCGAACAGCCATACCTTGCAATTTCAATGGAAGATGATGAACTTGCAGAATCAGTTTCTATTGTAACAACAGATGCAAAAGGTAATGCAACAGTTGAATATCCTGTTGATGAAGAATACAAGAACAGAGTAGTTAACTTTACTCTTACAACAACTTTCTCACTTGCTGACAAAACAACAACTGGAATGCGCGCAATTGATGGTCAGTCATGTGTAGAAGGCCGTTTCTACTGCATCGATGATGTAAAAGAAGTTTTCAAGACAGTTGAAATCGCAGCCGGTAATTATACAACTGGTGCTGTTGCAACTGACGCAAGAGCTACTGGAAAAGAAGAAGCTCGCAAAGCAAAGCTTGCTAAATATGAAATGTGTGTTGCACCTGTTACAAACGGACAGTATGCAATTTATTTGTTCCTTACTCGCAACGACGAAACACCTGAATATTTTGACAACGATGATTACAACCAGCCAGACTTACCTGTAATTGGTGTAACAGTTGAAAACGCTAATGCATATGCTGCATGGCTTTCAGAACAGACAGGTGCTAAGTTCCGTTTGCCAACTGATGACGAATGGGAAGTTGCTGCTCATGCAGGAACAGAATATGTTTACCCTTGGGGTGATGATGATCCTTCAAAAGGTAAAAAAGCAAACTACAAAGGAAATGGAAAATTCAAAAAGCCATCTCCAGTTGGTTCATTTGACAATGGCAACAACGCATGGGGTCTTACAGACATGGCAGGAAATGTCTGGGAATGGACTTCTTCTGCAAGAAATGCAGAATCAAATCCTTCAATGGCTACTGTAAAAGGCGGTTCATGGATGGATGGTCCAGTAGACTTGAGAATTTCAAATTTCAAAAATGTAAATAAAGAAAGAGGATACCCTGATGTTGGTTTCCGTCTTGTTAGACAATAGGTAGAGAGAAATTATTGCGAGGTTATAGAATGAAAAAAGCTTTAGTAATTTTAATGACTATGGTTGCAGCTTTATTCTTTTCTTGTGAATCGACACAGGTAAATGATAAAGATCCTGCAGTTGGAAAAGGTGTTACAGCATGGAATACAAGAGGACCAGATGCTGCAACAGCATATTGGACAGAAATCAAAGAACCTGCTAAACAGAAAAAATATTTGAACTATGTAACAGTTTACAATGCAGGTAAAGCTGCTCTCGACAGCACAGACGGAGTAAAAGCTTCAAATGAAGCAAAATATCTTTCAGCTTGTAATACAGCACTTGCAAAATTTGGCGCTTTGGATCCTAACCTTAAGCTCCCTGCAAGCGTAAATGCAAAAGGTGCTACACTCACTGCTGAACGCGTAGAAAAACTTCTCGCAGCTCAGAAAGTAAATGATGCAATCACAATGTATAACAAAGCAGTTAAGATTTACGGACAGCACAAAGCATTTGATAAAGTTGCAAAAGAAGTTGAAGTTAACAGACAGATTCTTGCTAAACGCAATAACCTCATGGCTCAGGCTGACAAAGCAAACGAAATTGAAAACTTTGATCAGAAAGTTGCTGCATATGATGCAATTCTCGCTAAATGTCCTGCAGAAGAAGCAGCTGTAGCAGATATCGCAAAGAAATCTGGTGTAGGTGATGAAGCGGGTGTTTCAGTTAACGTAAAAGCATTCAAGAAAGTTCGTCAGGATATCGCTATTCAGCGTGAAGGTGCATTCCGTGACAGAGTATATACATATAAAGATCAGATCGGTGAAGAATTTGCCCGCCAGCCATCTGGAAAAGGATCTGGAAAAGACGGCTCATTCACTCTTGAAGAAGTTCTTGCTCACTATCAGGAAGTAGAAAAGAACATGGACAAAATCTATCAGGAACTCCTCGACTTTGCAGCTGCTCATCAGCAGGATGTAGGTCAGGACATCATCGATGATGTTAAATCACAGAAGAATGACCTTAACAAAAAAATCGCACAGGTTAACCGTGAAATTGCAAACAAGAAAGAAGTTGAAAGCCGTGGTAAAGTTGTAATGCCTTTGATGATCGGTCTTTTCAACCCAGTTCCAGGAACAAAAGGAAACGACAAAAAATCTCGTCCTGCAAAATTCAGTGCTAATGGTGTAAAGAACAACGAATACTGGTGGGGTATGGTTTCAATTCCAAAAGGACAGATGAACGACCTCGTTATCACACTTAAAGATAACAGAACAGTAAGAGTATTCAACCAGAACACAAAGAGCGGAAAACTCATCGAAAAAAATAACCTTCAGGATCTCGTAAGCCGCAGCTCAAGAGTTGGTAACTCATGGCCTGTATTGAACGCTGGAAGCCAGTTGAATGGTTCTAACTATTATTTCGAAATCCAGAAAGGTAAAACAGACAGCTACTCAGGTGAAGTAGTTGTATACAGTTCATTTGTAACAAGGATGCGTTAATTATGAGTGGAAAAATGACTAAGAAAAATTTAATTACAATTATTGTTGCTGCAGCAGTTGTAGTGATCGCAGCAGCAGGATTTATCATCTGGAAAGTACAGCCAAAAGGAATGGTTGTAGCAGTTTCAACTTTGCCAGATTCTCTTAACCCTGTATTGCCACAGAATACTTCTGGTTTGAATGCAGACGAATTGATCTTCGACGGTTTGTTCAACTTTGAAGTAGATGAAAAAGAACATACTCTTTATACAGAATTTGCTCTTGCAGAAGATGCTGTTCAGGATCCATCTGACAAGAAAACTTATACTATCACAATTCGTGATACAGCAGTATGGCATGATAACTCTCCTGTAACTGCAGAAGATGTTGTTTACTCATTCAATGCTTATACTTATGAGGACAACAAATCTCCAAAAAGAGATTACCTTCTTTCTTTCATCAAGAGAGTAGATGCAATTGATGACAAAACAGTAGAAATTGAATTTATCAATCCAATTCCAGAATTCCGTGCATTCCCAGTTTTGACTTTCAAAATCATTCCTTCAAGATACAACGGTAAAGACATGGACGTTGATATGAAGAGCGGCCAGAACGAAAGAGATTTCGCTACACAGCCTATCGGAACAGGTCCATTCAAACTTGCTTCTTGGGAAATCGGTAAATGGTTGACTTTCAAAGCTAACGGACTTTACTTCAATGCAATTCCACAGGCTGACTCTCTCGTAATGAAGAGAATTATCGACCCTATCGTTCGTATGAACGAACTTCGCAAAGGCCGTGTAAATGTTGTTCTTGAAACAAACCCAACAGACCACGACACAGTTGCAAAAATGAATAAAGTTGACATCAACTCTTATATGCCATATGCATTCTATACAGTTGCAATCAACACAAAATTGTTCCCTAAAGCAGAAGGACGCCAGGCTATGGCTATGGCTCTCAATAAAGCAGACCTCATTCCTGGAATTACAGACAAAGAAGAAGGAATCATCCACAACTACAGCTTGTTCCCATCAAACCTCTTCTCATCTAACTTCCCAGAATATGACAGCGGTTCATTACCAGACAGCCTCGCTTACAACCTCAAACAGGCTAAGATTAAAGCTAAGAACGGCGACATCTCTGGACAGAATGCTATCCTTATTTATCCAGACTCAATGGGTGAATTCGGAAAGAAAATGGCAGAAGGTATTGCTGAACAGCTCGAAGAAATCGGTTTGTCAGTAGAAGTAAAACGTACTGGTGACCAGGTATTCAACAGAATGGTATTCAAAGAACAGTCATACGAACTTGCTCTTATGTACTATGAAGGATTTGATAACATCTATTCTTCAATCGGATCTATGTACCGCACAAACGGTGATGACAACATCACTGGTATTTCAGACAAAACATTGAACAACTTGTTTGACTCTTGGGAAAAACAGGTTCAGATGAAAGACTGGATGGAAGCAACTCTTAAACTCGACAAACGTGTTGCAGAACTTTCTCCTTACTTGTACCTCTGTACAATTCAGAAGGACGTTTACTCACGCGGATTGTCAAATGTAAGCATTGCATCAGACAACCCATTCCTTTCAGTTGAATACTGGAAATTCAGCAACTAATTTTAATTAAGAGGCTATAATGCGATTCTTTCGTTTTTTAGCCAGAGAATTAATCCTCCACGGCGTAGTATTCGCCGTGGTTGGAACAATTGTTCTTTCGGCTCTTTATTTACTTTCGATTGGAGCACCTACAGAAGCTTACTGGGATGCGGCTCAATCGTTTTTACTTTTTATATCAGGTAAAACAAATACTAATGTAATTGGTTTTACATCTGGTCAGATTATTGCAGCGGGTGCAATTCAGACTTTGCCATTGGCATTGATCTCTTTGATTTTCATCATCTTGATTTCACTTATTTGTTCTGCACATGCTGTAACAAGCAGATATATGGCTATTCACTTTTCTGAAAAAGCAAGTGAAAAAGCAGAAGGTGTATGGAGCTTTATCGCTTCATTCTTGGCAGCAGTTCCATTGTTCGTTGGATTCTGGGTTGCATACGTTCTCTTTGGAAACGGAGTTCCACTCTTTTTCATCGCATTCGTAACTGTAATTCTCGGCGGACTTTCATGGGATGCTACAAACTTTCTTAAGACTGACATGCTCAGCCAGGTTAATCAGACTCACGCCATCGTTTTCTCAACACTCGGTAGAAACCTCGGAAGATTCTTTCCTCTTCCTGGTACATATTCTGGTTATCTCTTTCAGTCAACATTACCAAGATACATTCCATATCTCGCAGGAAAAGTTCCTGCAATCATCGGTTCTGTAACAATTGCAGAAATTGCTTACAGTTTTCCTGGCCTTGGAAGTAACCTCATCGACGCACTCGTTCAGACAAACACAGACCTTCTCGTAACTTCTGTATTCGTCCTCTTGTGTATCAACGCTGTCGTTTCATTCCTTGTTAAGACAATCTTGTTCTTGATTTATCCGAGGGTATATGAAAAAGCAATTTAATGTTTTAAAAACAATTTTTGTAATCATTCTCATGTTACCGCTCGTAATTTCATGGATGCCTTGGTTCTGGTTTAAATCAATTTGTCCAGAAAGCTTGCTTGAAGGAAATTACTTAAAGATTTTATTCAACTCAGTTCAGGAACTTTCAATTACACTCGTATCGACAATGATCTTTGCTATGATAATCAGCTATTTGCTCGGTTATGTAAGCGTATTGTCTATGAAAGTTGGACGCGGGTTCTCAAATATTTTGAGCGCCATCGAATCAATTCCATCAATCTTAATCGCACTTTTCTGTTACGCTCCGGTTTCTGGTGCGCTCGCAAAAACAAGTGGAACTACATCTGCATGGATTTCTCTTGCAGTATTCGTAGGCGCTGCAACAGCAACAGTATTGCCAGAAGCAGTTCGCTCTATTTCAATTCCACTTTCTGATTTGTACAACAGAAAATACAGTGTGTCATTCAGATCTTATGGATTTACAAAGAACAGAATTCTTTCTGTATTGATGAAGACAACAATGATGCGCGACACATTGAAACGTGTTGCAGCAGGTATCCTTCTTAAAACATTGGTACTTGATACATCATTCGGTTTCGTTATTCAGGTTGGTCTTGGTGCAACTGGAACTCCACAGCACACATCTCCTGGTGCGCTCATCGCTTTGTACCGCAGAACACTTCTCGGATTTGACGGAACAGAAGCAATGTTCTGGATCCCATCAATTATTTTGATTGGTCTCAGCGTCGCATTCTTAATCATACTTGATGACAAGAAGGAGGAAGCATGAAACCTGTAGAATTAAAACAGTTCAGCATTCACCTTAGAGATAGAATTACATTTAAGAAATGTGATTTCTCTATCGAAGAAGGAACTTCTTCTGTAATTATGGGACCAACAGGAACAGGTAAATCTGTATTCCTTAAGTCTATCGCCGGAATTCTTCCAATGCACATTTTCTCTTTCGAAGGAGATATGAAGGTAAATGGAATTTCGGCATACCAGAATGGTAAAAAAGAAGATTACGATCAGTGGACAAAAATCGAACAGTCTGGCTTGATGTTCATTCCAGCAGAAACTGCTCAGGTTATGAACTCTGCTTTGACACTCGACCAGAACCTTGCGTTGCTCGCACCTGGTTGTCGTCCGGAAATCGTTCGTCGTCTCAATGAATTCTTTACTCTAGACTTTGAAGCATTTGCTCGTCTCTATCCGGATGAAGTATCTGGTGGTGAAATGCAGCGTATCACATTGATGATTTTGCTTTCAAGAAAAGGTAACTTGATTCTTCTCGATGAACCGACAGTAAACCTCGACCGTAACCTCCGTAAGAACTTTGTAGAATTCCTCAACAAAGAAATCTTGAGTGATAAAACAAAAACTTTCCTGATGGTAAGCCACGACCTCGACTTTATTAAACGTCTTAACCTCAATCAGGCATTTATCCTGAGCGACGGTGACTTGAAGAAAATCGAAGTATTGCCAGAAATGGAAGGATACGAAAAACCTGAAGCTAAGAAAGGTGCATCTGGTTCTGCAATCGAACTCAAAGATGTTGCTCAGTCTTACAACAAGCGCGGTATTTTCGGTGAAAGAAAATTCACAGCATTCAAAGGCCTCAATTTGACATTTGAACGCTCGACAGTATACGGTATTACTGGTCCTTCTGGATGCGGTAAATCAAGTACAATCAAAGCCATTCTCCGTCTTCTTGATGAAACATCAGGTAAGATCTTGATGGAAGGCAATGACCTTGTTACACTCAAACCAAAAGAAAACGGTCGCGATCCGAAAGTATTCAAACCTTTCAGAAAGAGAATGGCCGTTGTTCAGCAGGATTCAAGATTCTCGTTCTTCCCTGACCTTAAGATCAGAGATTCTTTCAAGCAGATTACAGCTGCCGGAAACGAAGGAACAATCGAAGAACTTGCAGAAAATCTTGAGAAAGTAGGCTTGACAAAAGCCCACCTTGACGTGTATCCTCAGGCGTTGTCATCTGGTGAAATGAAGCGTATGGATATTGCCCGTGCTTTGACAGCAAAACCGGACATCCTTTTGCTTGATGAACCATTTGCACACATTGACTTTGATACAAGACTTCATGTTATGAAAGTTATTTCAGACTACCTTGCAAGTCATGCGACAATTCTTGTTGTAGTAACACACGAAGACTTCGACTTAAGATACTTCGTTGAAAAGAACTTCGACTTTCCAGAACTTGTCGGCATGTATGCAGAAAAGAAGTAATTTCAAAATAATTTAAAATAGAACATCAGGTAAAAACAATTTAAAAATCATTTCAAAATGATTTTATCGGAGTTGGACAGTTTTCCTCTGGAGATGAAAATCTTCAGAGGATTTCTTTTTTTTAATGGAATTTACGGCGGCGAGGATTGTGAAGGGAAGTTGTGCCGGGGAGTGATGCCGGGTTGTGAAGGGAAGTTGTGCCGGGGAGTGATGAAATCTTTAATGATGCTGGCTGTAGAATCTTTTCTTGACAAATACTTGTTAAAAATATAAATTTTACAAAACTTTTCAGGAGATCAATTATGGCAGAATTAAATACGACCCTCGAAAAAACACTTGATACTTTGCTTGCCGAAAAAAAATACTCTTCTGTAAAAGACATCCTTTCTACTATGGCTGGAGAAGATGTTGCCGCAATCTTACAGGAACTCCCTGGAAAATCAGGCCCTCTTATCTTTCGTCTTCTTCCGAAAAAAATCGCTGCAGATGCCTTTATCGAAATGGAAAGCGACTATCAGGAAAACCTGATTCGCGGATTTTCAGATTCAGAATTGACTGCGATTCTCGATGAGCTTTACGTAAATGAAGCCGTTGATCTTGTCGAAGAAATGCCTGCAAATGTTGTAGAGCGTATTCTTTCACATGTCGATGCTGCAACAAGAAAAGAAATCAATCAGATTTTACAGTACCCTGAAAATTCTGCAGGATCTATTATGACAACAGAATATGTTTCATTAAGGCTTGGAACAACTGTTGGTCAGGCAATTTCTTCAATCAGAAGAAATGGATCGGATAGAAAATCTTTTTATACCTGCTATGTAACAAAGAACAGAAAACTTTTAGGTCGTCTTTCGGTTAAAGATCTTCTTCTCGCAAAAGATGATGAGATGCTTATTGATGAATTAATGAAAACAAATGTCATCAGTGTGAATACTCATGCAGATCAGGAAGAAGTTGCACAGATGTTTTCAAAATACAACTTCATGGCATTGCCTGTAGTTGATAAAGAAGAAAGAATGGTCGGTATCATTTCATTTGATGACGCTATCGACGTTCTCGAAGATGAAACAACAGAAGATATCGAAATCATGGCCGGTATGACTCCGAGTGATACAACTTATCTTCACTCATCTCCTTTTGAACTTTTCAAGCACAGAATCGGATGGCTCATGCTCTTGATGATAAGTGCAACATTTACAGGAATGATCATCAACAATTTTGAAAATGCACTTTCAACTCTTGTAGTATTAACGGCATTCATTCCGATGCTGATGGATACTGGCGGAAACTCTGGTTCACAGTCATCAGTAACAGTAATTCGTTCGATTTCTCTTGGTGAACTTGAGTTTTCTGATTTGGCAAAAGTCATCTGGAAAGAAATCAGGACTGCGGTTTTGTGTGGTGCTGTTCTTGCTGTAGTTTGTTTTGCAAAGATGATGCTCATTGACAGGTTGCTTCTTGGAAATACTGATGTTACACTTTTAGTAGCAGGGGTTGTCTGTGTGACAATGGCACTTACAGTTCTCGTTGCAAAAGTAATCGGTTGTACTCTTCCGCTTGTTGCAAAGAAACTTGGCTTTGATCCTGCCGTTATGGCGAGTCCGTTTATTACAACTATTGTCGATGCAATCTCGCTTCTCGTTTATTTTGGAATTGCAAAGGCGGTATTGTTTTGAAATACAGAGATCTTCATTTACATTTAGACGGATCAATAAGTTTAACATCTTTAAAAGAACTTGCGCGACTTGGTTCATACGAGCTTACTGAAAGTGATCCTTATCTTTTGAATAAGCTTCAGGTTTCTCCTGACTGCCGTAACTTGAATGAATATCTTACAAAGTTTGCTTTTCCTCTTTTTTTTATGCAAACAGAAGAGCAGTTAACTGCAAGCGTTAAAAATCTTCTTGCAGAATTAAAAGCTCTGGACTATGAATATGCAGAAATCCGTTTTGCACCTCAGCTTCATTTGACTAAAGGTTTGACTCAGGAAAAAGTTGTAGAGGCGTGCATCAAAGGTTTAAAAGATGGTCCTGTTGATGCAAAATTAATCTTGTGTGCTTTGCGTGGTGACGGCAATGAAAATGAAAATTATGAAACATTTGAAATTGCAAAACAGTTTCTTTCGAAAGGGGTGTGCGCTGTAGATCTCGCCGGAGCAGAGGCACTTTATTCAACAGATAAGTATAAAGAACTTTTTAAAAGAGCGCGCGATTTAGAAGTTCCATTTACAATTCATGCGGGAGAAGCTGACGGTCCAAAATCGATTTATACGGCACTGGAATTTGGTGCACGCCGAATCGGTCACGGAGTCCGCGCTTTTGAAGACAAGGCGCTTGTGAAAGAGATCGCGCGACTGAAAATTCCACTTGAACTCTGCCCGACAAGCAACCTTCAGACATGCGTTTTTTCTGACATAAAAGATTACCCGATAATGCAGTACCTCGACGCCGGAATCATTGCGACTGTGAACAGCGACAATATGTCAGTTTCGCATACGGATGTTCCTCGCGAGCTTGAACTTTTGAAAAAAACTTTCTCACTTTCTGACTCAGATATCGAATTAATTCAGAAAAACTCGGTAATTGCGTCGTTTTAGAGCCCCCAATTTATTGTAACTACCTCATTTTTTCAATATAATAGACGGCATGTTCCGTATTTATGTTGAAAGACAGTCTGGTTTTCAGAACGAGGCTGCTCGTATTTTTTCAGAAATCAAAGGTTTTTTGGGCATTTCAGGAGTTACTGGAGTGCGTTATTTCAATCGCTACGATGTAGAAAATGTTTCTGATGCAGTTGCAAAAGCTGCAGTTCAGAGAATTTTTTCTGAACCACAGAGCGATGCCGTTACTTACGAAAAAGTAAACATCAAGGCAAAAGACACAGTCATCATCTGGGAATATCTTCCGGGTCAGTATGACCAGCGTTCAGATTCTGCAGAACAGTGTCTCAAGCTTTTGCGCGAAAGCATGTCAAAGACTGCTCAGGTTGGAACTTTACCGCCTAGAGTTCGCTGTGCAAAAATGGTTGTCCTTTCTGGTAAGGTTGTAGCAAAAGACCTCAAAAAAATTCAGGACTATCTTATTAACCCGGTTGATTCAAGATTAACAGACGACAAGATTCCGGAAACTCTCGAAATGAAAACAGAAACTCCTGCAGACATTCCGACAGTTGAAGGTTTCAATAAATTTAAAAAGCCAGAACTCGAAGCTTATCTTCAGAAGATGGGCCTCGCAATGGATTATGCAGACATCAAGTTCTTGCAGGACTACTTCAAAGATGAAGGTCGTGATCCGACTGTTACTGAAATTCGTGTACTCGATACTTACTGGTCAGACCACTGCCGTCATACAACATTCTTGACAGAATTGAAAGACATCAAGATTGAAAAAGGTCCATACGAAAAACTTTTCAAAAAATCTCTCGACAATTATACAAACATGCGTACAGACTTGTATGCAGGACGCAAAGATAAACCAGTTACTTTGATGGACATGGCCATCATCGGAATGAAGTATCTTAAGAAACACGGCAAGCTCGAAGACATGGAAGTGTCAGAAGAAAACAATGCATGCTCTGTTTACATCGACGTTCATTACACAACAGACAAAAAAGGCCGCGCTATTGATCCTTCTTCTTCAAAGGCAACAGAACGCTGGCTCTTGATGTTTAAAAACGAAACACACAACCATCCTACAGAAATCGAACCATTCGGAGGCGCTGCAACTTGTATCGGTGGTGCAATTCGTGATCCGCTTTCAGGACGCAGCTGGGTTTACCAGTCAATGCGTATCACAGGAGCTGCAAATCCTACAGTTCCACTTTCGAAAACAATCAAAGGAAAATTACCACAGCTTAAACTTGTTCGCGAATCAGCACAGGGTTTCTCTTCTTACGGAAACCAGATTGGTTTGACAACAGGTCAGGTTGCAGAAATTTATCATCCGGGCTATGCTGCAAAACGCATGGAACTCGGTGCAGTAATCGCTGCTGCTCCTCTTGATACAGTAATGCGCGAAAGACCAGAACCAGGAGACATCGTAATTCTTCTCGGTGGTGGAACAGGACGCGACGGTATCGGTGGTGCAACTGGTTCTTCAAAAGTTCACACAGAAAAATCTGTTACAACTGCAGCTGCAGAGGTTCAGAAAGGAAACGCTGTTGAAGAAAGAAAGATTCAGCGTTTGTTCAGAAATAAAGATGTAAGTTTGATGATTCGCCGCTGCAACGACTTTGGTGCAGGCGGTGTTTCAGTTGCAGTTGGAGAACTTGCACCTGGACTCGACATCAATCTCGATGCAGTTCCAAAGAAATACGAAGGCTTAAACGGAACAGAGCTTGCTATTTCAGAATCACAGGAACGCATGGCAGTTGTTGTTCGTCCAAAAGATGTTCAGAAATTTATCAAGGCTGCTAACGCAGAAAACCTGAATGCTGTTGTTGTTGCAACAGTTACAGATACAAACCGCCTCGTAATGAAGTGGAGAGGAAATACAATCGTAGACATCAACCGCGACTTTTTGGACGCAGCTGGTGCTCACCACGAAGCAAAAGCTGTAATCGAAAGCCCTACAGCTCCTTCAACTTCACCTCTCGTAAAACCACTCGACAGCGTTGCTAAAAAACTTACAAAGACTGCAACTGCAAAAGCAGTACAGACAGCATGGCTCGACAACATGAAAGACCTTGCAGTTTGTTCACAGCGCGGACTTGGAGAACGCTTCGATGGATCAATCGGATCTTCTTCTGTATTGTTCCCTTATGGTGGAAAATATCAGTGCACACCAGAAGCTGGTATGGCTGCGAAGATTCCTGTTATGTCACCAAGAGAAACTTCTACTGTAAGTACAATGGCATACGGATTTGACCCAAGAGTCAGCCAGTGGTCACCATGGCACGGAGCTCAGGTTTCTGTTCTTTCATCACTTGCAAAACTTACATGTCTCGGAACAGATCCAACAACAGCACGTCTTTCATTCCAGGAATTCTTCGGTCGTGCAGTTGATGCAAAAAAATGGGGCTACCCTGCAGCAGCTCTTCTGGGTTCTATCGATGCACAGGTTGCAATGGGAACTGCTTCAATCGGCGGTAAAGACTCAATGTCAGGAACATTTGAAAAGATCAATGTTCCACACACATTGGTTTCATTCGCTGTTGGTCACGAAGAAGTACAGAATGTAAACGGCGGTTCTTTCAAGAAAGCTGATTCTAATTTGTATATCGTTCAGGTTCCATATTCAGAAGAACTTGCACCAAACTTTGAAACATTCACAAAGAATGCTAAGGCTTTGGTGGAACTTAATAAAGTCGGAAAAATTCTTTCAATGTACCCTGTAGTCGCTGGTGGTATTGCAGAGGCAGTAACAAAGATGGCAATGGGTAACAGAATCGGATGTGAAATCAGTTTCATTCCGGCATCATGCACAGCGCTCAACATCAAAAAGCCTGCAGCAAAAACAGCATCTAAGAAAGCAATTCCAAATGCAATCAAAGCAGGAACAAACGCTGACCTCTTTACACCGCTTTACGGTTCCATCATCGTAGAAACAGACAGCGCAATCGAAAATGATCCTCGCTTTGCATCTGGAACAGTTTGCAAAATCGGTAAGACAGTAAAAGCAGAAACAATTACAGTTTTCGGAAAAACAAAAGCATCTACAGTAACTGTAAAACTTTCTGACTGTGAAAAAGCATGGGAGAAAACACTTGCAGAAGTATTCCCTCCAGTATCAAATGCAAAACCACAGGAAGCTCTTCCAAAATTTGCAACAGACGTTCACCGCTCACTTTCAGAAGCAAGAAAGAATCCATCATTCAATGCACCACGTCATCATCCACGCGTTGTAATTCCAGTATTCCCTGGAACAAACTGTGAGTTTGATATGGCTCGTGCTTTCAATCTTGCAGGAGCAGACACAAAGATCGTAGTATTCAGAAACAACACACCACAGGCTCTCGCAGATTCACTTGCAGAACTTGAAAAACAGATTAAACATACACAGATTCTCGCTCTTGCCGGAGGTTTCTCTGCCGGTGACGAACCAGACGGATCTGGAAAATTTATTGCAAACGTTTTGCGTGAAGGACGCATTTCTGAACAGGTTATGCGTTTGTTGAAGAAGCGTGATGGTCTTGTACTTGGAATTTGTAACGGATTCCAGGCTTTGATTAAAACAGGTCTTGTTCCTTACGGAGAAATCAAAGAACCATCTGGTGATATGCCTACATTGACATTCAACCAGGTTGGACGCCACATCAGCCGCATC
Source organism: Candidatus Treponema scatequi (assembly GCA_018066075.1). Taxonomy (GTDB): domain Bacteria; phylum Spirochaetota; class Spirochaetia; order Treponematales; family Treponemataceae; genus Treponema_D; species Treponema_D scatequi. Next base: position 6,856 of record JAGHSB010000066.1, on the reverse strand, counting down.
GTAAGAACACGCATGGTAAGTGCAATGAGTCCATGGGCACAGCACGCATCTGTAATTGATGACAGAATTCACCTTGTTCCAATTTCACACGGTGAAGGACGTATCATCGTAAGTCCTCGTCTTGCAAAAGAACTTTTTGACAAGGGACAGATTTACACACAGTACGTTGATGAAAAAGGAAATCCTGCAATCACAGAACCAGACAACCCGAACGGTTCTATGTATGCAATCGAAGGTATGACAAGCCCTGACGGACACGTACTTGGAAAGATGGGACACTCAGAACGTACAGTTGGAACTGGATTGAACGGTTCTTCAGCAGATTTGATCAAGAACGTTGCAGGTGATCCAATTAACAACGGAAACGAAAACAGCTGCCAGAATCTCTTCGCAGCCGGCGTTGCATATTTTAAATAATTAAAAAGAAACCGTCCGTGTTAAAGATTGATAACCGCAGTCTTACGGACGGCTTTTTTTTGGAGTAAATAAAATGAAAAAATTATTGGTAAAAATCGTTGCTGCATTCGCAATCGCATTTGCTTTTGCAGGATGTTCAAAAGAAACTGTAAAAAATCAGTACGGCTGGTATGAAGATTATGATGCCTGCCTTAAAGAAGCAAAGAAAAACAACAAAAGAGTAATGCTTCTTGTTACTCGCGATGATTCAGACCAGATCAGTGCAAATTTGAAAGACAAGTTGTTCTATTCGAAAGAGTTTACAGACAAATATTCTTCTGAATATGAATTTTGTGTAGTCGATGTTTCAAACGATCTTTTTGTAAGAGCATTCCCAGAAAAAAATGTTCCAAAAGAAATTCGTGATGATGAAGAACAGAAAAAAGAATGGCTGAAAAACGCAAAAAAAGAAAAAGCTCATTTTGAAAAACTTCTCGAAAAGAGAATGAGAGTTGTAACTTTGTTTGGAATTAACGTAACACCAACAATGTTTGTAACAACAAAAGAAGGCTATGTATTAAATGTTCTCACATATTTTCCGACAGATGTACTTGAAGATTTTGCAGAAGATTTTGATTCTTACAAAGACAGAATGAATGATTATGAAACACTTGTAAAAACAGTAGATGAATCAAAAGGTCTTGCAAGAGTAAAAGCAATCAACAATCTTTATGAAGCAACTAATCACAACTACCGCTATATGATTACAGATTTGATGCGCGAAGTTGAAAAGCTTGATAAGAAAAACGAAACAGAACTCGTTGGTAAATTTGTTCTCGCAATTGCCTCATCAGATTCAATGGATGCATACATCGAAAGAAAACCAGAGAAAGTTCCGGATATCTATGAAAAAGTTGCAAAGAACCCTAAGCTCGATGCAGATCAGAAACAGCAGGCTTACTACGCAGCAGCATATGTAATCGGAACAAATACTCCTTCTCCAAAAGTAACAGAAAAATTGATTTATCTTCTTAAAAAAGCAATCGAAATCAATCCTGAAACTCCAATCGGACAGCATTGTTCACAGCTCCTTTCACAGGTAGAAGATTTTAAGATTCGTCAGGATGAGATGAACAAAAAGATTGAAGAAGAATCTAAAGAAGAAGAGTAATAGGTAATTAAAGAGATTTAATTAATGGAATGCACTTCGAGTCAGAAGAAATCTGATTTTGAAGTGCATTTTTTTGTTTATGTGCTAGAATTTGAAGACGCCTGAGAGCTGGATGTCGCAATAAATTGAAGTTGCACCAATGATAGTGCCTTGGTTTTGATAAGGACCTGACTTAGATGAACTTTTTACTTCGTTTCCTTGCATGTTGCCTGTGAATAAAAATGTATCTGAAAGCTTTAATGAAATATTTTCTGTAAAATTATATTGAATGTATAATTTTATTTTACCTGCATAAAAAATTGATTTGGTTGTATCAATGTAATATAAGGATCTTAAACAATGATCATCTTCTCCGTGTGTATAGATGAATGGAGAAGTATAAAGTCCAAAAAATAAATCCCATCTTGAATCTTTTGATGATATAGAACTTTCTAATCCAAGCCAAATATAGTAATCCTGTCGTCTTAGCTGGATAACCTCTCCTGTTAATAAAGATACAGTTCTATGTTGTATATCATCAAAACTATAATAACTAGTATGTGAGGCGGGTTTGTCGTTTATATCATTTCCATACCATGTAGTTCCATTCATAGCTGAAAAAATCATTTTTTCGTATAAGAATGAAATGACAGGTGAAAGCGTGATATGAGATGAAGGATGAAAATCATATTTTATGGCAGCTTCGAGGTTTAATCCAAATCTTAAATTATTTTCATGTTCAGAATAATTTGTTTTTACAAAGGTACTTCCAGTTGGAGAGTTTGCATTTTGCAGCCAGTCAGAATCAGACATAATTCCTGTCTGCATTGGTATAAAATATTTTGTACCGAATGTAACGTGTAATCGTTTTAATTTAAAATCTACATCTGCACCTGTATAAGCAGCAGGTGAAAAATTATATAAAAGTTCGCTGAGTTTATACTGTTCACCTGTCTGAGAGTTTTTTAAATAAACCTGTTCACCAAAATGCCCGATTCTTGTTCCGAAAATTGGTTCGATTGTAAAATTAAAAAATTTTTTATCTTCCTTGTATATGGATTTAGAAATTCCATTTTCTGCAAAAACTGAGAAACAAAATAGAAATGAAATTAAAAATAAAAATTTTTTCAAAGAAACTCCATGGCTTTTTAATATATTAAACTTTATTCAATTGAAGGTTCGTTTGATTTTGGTTCAAGCGGATCTTCGCCGAATATTTTTGCAAGCTGTTTTCGTGTTGAGTCCATGTCTTTCTGATATGGTGCTGTAAATGTTACAAGTTCGTTTGTCTTTGGATGTGTAAAAGTAATCTGATATGCGTGAAGTCCGAGGCGGCTGAGCAAAGGTTTTTCTTCGAATGTGTCGCCGTTGTATCGTTTTTTGATTTCACTTAATCTGATTGGTTTCTGGTTTCCGCTGTAGAGCGGGTCGCATACGATGCAGAATTTGTTTTCTGCAAGGTGAACGCGAATCTGATGAGTTCTTCCTGTGAGAGGTCGTGCTTCAATCCAAGTGTATGGTCCGCAGTTTGCAAGGACTTTGAAATCTGTTACTGATTTTTTTCCGAACTTTTTGTTTGGAACTGTTCTGTGTCTTGCGTCTCCGTCCGGCTGGAGTGCGAGGTCAACATGAAGGTTTGTCCAGAGAGGACGACCGTTGATGAGACAGTGATAGATTTTTTTGACTTCGCGTTTTTCAAACTGCATTGAAAGTGATTTATGAGCTTCTTCGTTTCTTGCGTATACTACGATTCCTGAAGTGTCTTTATCAATTCTGTGAACGGCGAATAGTTTGCCGAATTCTTTTGATGCTTCAACATCGAGGCGAGGTGCGTCTTCGTCGTATCTGTCTGCGGCGATTAAAAGTCCTGAGCGCTTATTGAGGACAATGATGTCGTCATCTGAATAAATTACAGTGTAATCTGGGATTTGTTTCATGAGTTAATTATATAGTATTTAAATGGAATTTGTCACGATAGATGACATTCCGTAAGCTTTGAATCTTTTGAATTATTATGCAAGAAACGAGAGCAGGTGGTCGATGAAGTCTTTTGTTTCGTCGTAAACGCCGTGACTGTATCCTTCGTAAAAGAAAGTTTTTGCGTTGAGCCCTCGAGCAAGTTCGTTCTGACGGTCAGGTCCAAAGAGTTTGTCTTTTCTTGAGCCGAGTACAAGACAAGGGCATTTGATTTTTGAAAGGTCATCAAATGTAGAAATATCAAAGCATGCTTTTGACATGATCTTGAATCTTCTGATTTCTTCTTCTGTTGCGTCGCTCATCATTGAAACGAGTGCATCGCGGTAGTTTTCACAGAACTCGTCTGAGTAAACATCTGTAACAAACTGGTAGATGAGGTCTCTAACTTTTTCAGGTTTTGCAAGTTCCATCCAGCGATTGAAAATTGACTTTGAATTGTCGTCGAGTCTTGAAGTTGTTGAACCGAGAATGAGGCGGTCGACAAGATCCGGATGATTGATTGCGATTAATTGCGAAATCATTCCGCCCTGAGATGTTCCGAAGAAATCTGCGTGTGTTATTCCGGCTGCTTTGATTGCGAGAGCTGTATCTTCTGCCATCTGAAAAAGATTGTAATCATCAGAAAAACTTTCTTTTCTGTCAAAAAGATAAACCGTATGGTCTGCTGCAATTTTTTTGTACTGTTTCATGATTGCGTGTTCATTTGGTAAAACGCTTTTCAAGCTGACTCCAGGAATGATGACAAAGTTTTTTTCTCCTTCACCAAACTTTGAGTATTTCATTGTCATTCCATTTACGTTTACAGATTCGATCATATGTTTCTCCTTGGGTTGCCGGGCTGTTGAATGGGCGGCGGCTGTTAACTGATGTTACTTAAAAATTTCGGGTTCTATCTTTAAGAAGTTTGTGATTTCTGGTTTTGTGATTGAGCCGCGGGTGTTGCCAGAGTCACTTGTATTGCCCGCGATGCCGGTCTGGTGAGTTCCACTTTTTTTAACTGCACGAAGAAGAATGTTTTTTGGAGTGTGCGACATGTCGATAAATTCCATTACATCAACTTTGTAACCTGAGTCTTCGAGGTAAGAAGCGCGGAGGCTGTCTGTCAAAAGAGCGGCGAATCGTTCGCGGATGAGGCCGTGTTTTAAAATCGGTGCGAAAAGACCTGCGTGCTGTTCTGAGATTTCTTTTTTGTTTGATTCGAGCTGTTTGTTTACTTCGTGCTGGCAGCATGGGACTGATAAAATTGCTTTTGCGTTTTTTGAAACTGCATACTTTAATGCAAAGTCTGTCGCTGTATCGCATGCGTGAAGTGTGATTACAATGTCAGGGTTGTGTTTCTTTTCTTCGTCTGAATATTCAGAAATGTCGCCTGTTTTAAAAACGAGTCCTTCGCATTTGAAATCTTTTGCAAGCTTGTTGCAATAATCAATTACATCTTTTTTAAGGTCGAGTCCGATTATTCTGCAGTCAATTTTTTTGATGACAGTTAAAAAATAATGAACCGCAAATGTAAGGTAACTTTTTCCGCATCCGAAATCTGCAATCTGAAGAGGCCAGTCTTCATTTTTCTTCTGCTGCATTACAGACGGAAGAATGTCGTCGATGTATTCAAGAAAGCGGTTGATCTGCTTGAACTTATCATACTTTGAGTTGATGATTTTTCCGTCTGGAGTCATTACTCCGAGTGTGATTAAAAATGGAACGGGAGTTCCTTCGCGGATGATGTAGTTTTTGATTCGGTTGTTTGTATTTTTTTGATTTTGGTTTTCAATTGAAGTGAGAGCAGCTTTTGAAAAATATTTTTTCTTATCTGCGGAAGATTGCGGCCGGGCAAGTTCCACTTGTGAAAGTTTTTTTTCGAGGCGTGTGATTTTGCCTTTTTTGTTTGCGAGAGTTGTTACTTCTTTGTCGTCGTAGCGTTCGACGCATGATTTGAAAGTTGTACCTGCGTGAGTTTTGATAAAGCCTGTGAGTTCTGATTCTGAAAATGTTTTGTGAAATGTCTGAGTCTCTGTGAAATATTCTACAAAATATGTGTCGCCTGTGCTTGATGAATTGAGTTTGATTTTTATTTTTTTGTAATCGCGTCCGAGTGTTTTTTCGATGTCTGATGCGGGTTTTGAAAATGTGACTGAGAGTAACATGGTTATATTGTGGTGCGATTTGGTGGAATTTGCAAGAGGGGAATTGTCTTCGCGAGGAGATGGAGTGTGTGGGATGAGATGATGGAGTGTGTGGGATGAGATGAAGGAGGTATGTGGAGGAGAGTGTGGGATGAGGGAGCGGGAGTGAGTTAATGGGATGGAATTTACCTACGGATATGGGAAAATGTGATAAAATGTCGGTATTAATTGGCAGAAAGTTTTCTCATTTATAAAAAAAGTGAAAAAAATACCGACAATTGGATATTTTTTTTCGAAACATCTGTATTTATAAGTGTAGAAGATTTTGAAAAGAAATTTTCTTGTTCGAAATTCCACTTAAATACCGACTTTTCTCCCCCTTCCCGCAAAAATGTCGGTAAAAACGGAGAAATAAATGAGAAAACGATTTGAATTGTTACCGCCGGAACAGTATCTGGCTGTTTTATCAGAGCGTGCATCTGAAATCAGTTATGCAATTAAAATTAAATTGCAGCATATTGAAAAAGCTCCGGCTGGAAGTCTTCGGGTTGATAAAAAAAATAATTCGCTTCAATTTTATCATGTGACTTCAAAGAAAAATCCGATGGGAAAATATTTGACTCGAAGCAAGGATGATTTTGCAAAAAGTTTGATTCAAAAATCGTATGATCAGAAAATTGTAAAATGTCTTGAAAAGGAACTCGCTGCGATTTTGAAATGTGCGGAGATTTGTAAAAAAATTAATTTGAAATCAAAAAAACTTTTGCATAAAAATCGCAGCGGATTTTATGAGGAGGTGACTTTGGCGGATGAAATGTATGCGGTTAAGTGGCTTGGGGTGGAATATAAAAAGAAAAAAATTACAGAAGCGATGAAAAATTATCAGACATCAGATGGCGGTTTGGTGCGTTCAAAGTCAGAGATAATAATTTCTGAGACGTTGAAGAGGATGAAAATTCCTTTTAAATATGAAGTACCGGTTGGAGTTGAAGTGGAAGGAGAGTTTCGAGAATTTCATCCTGATTTTTTATGTCTTAATTTGAGAACGAGAAAAGAAATTGTCTGGGAACATTTTGGAATGATGGATAATTCTGAATATCTTGAAAACGCGATTCAAAAAATTCAAATATATGAATCAAATGGTTATTTATCAGGAGAAAATTTCATAGCAACGTTTGAAACGAGCCAACAGCCTTTAAGACTGGAAGTG
>JAGHSB010000004.1 GCA_018066075.1 Candidatus Treponema scatequi | reverse complement strand
CCAGGGCCAAGGAAACCTTTTGCATTGTCTGTTTTGTCTATGATTTTCATGATTACAGAAGCCAGGTCAACTGCACAGGTAGGAGTTCCTTTCTGGTCGTTCACAACCTTAACTTCGTTTCTTGAATTCATAAGGTTTGTCATTGTATACACAAAGTTTTTTCCGTCAAATCCATAAAGCCATGCGGTTCTGATTATGAAATACTGGGTCATTTCTTTACGGATAAGGTCTTCACCTTCAGATTTTGTACGTCCGTAAACTCCTGTAGGATCTTTTTCGTCATCTTCCTTGTAGGGATCATTGGAACGGCCGTTAAAAACGTAATCTGTTGAGATGTGAATGAGCTTTGCACCGATTTTACGGGCTGCTCTTGCAATATTGCACGCACCGTCACGGTTCAGTTTTTCGCAAAGTTCTGCATCATTTTCAGCACCGTCTACATTTGTGTAGGCTGAACAGTTTATGATCCATTTGATCTGGCGTTCCTGGCGGGTTAATTCAGAAGGAAAGTACGAAGAAGTTTCGATTGAAGCCGTAAAATGTTCGATTGCTTCAGGATCTGTTATATCCACATCTCTGTCAGTCCCGATAAAAGGAATGCGGTTTTCTGTAAGCTGTTTTTCAACTTCGCTTCCCAGCATTCCTTTGTTCCCGATTAACCAAACCATAGTAAACCTCGTTGTTGAATTAAATCTGTTCGAAAATATAGTTACAGAAAGTCTTGATTCTGTTTATAAAAGAAGTATCGATTCGTTCTGTAAAGAAAGGAATACGAGGAGCATTTACACCACCGATTCCGTAAAGAACCCAGTTTTCACCGTCCTGGAAGAGGAAAATGGACATTTTCATCTTCTTTGGCCAGACACAGTCGAATTTATCGTAATAAGAAAGCTTGTTCAGGTTGATTGAATCATAAAGAAGGGTATTTTCCTCTTTTTCAATGAAAATCTGCTGCTTGATGGTTCCAAATGGTTCCATTTCAATGTCAGCAAGGATTTCTTTTCCGTTTTCAGTGTCTTTTTCTTCTACAATTGAAGCAGAAGTGTAAAGATCCCACCAGGACTGGGTTCTTTCAGAAAAATACGGGATTCCTGCATAGTCCGAAATGTTTACAAGAATTTCGTTCAGGCGTTCAGGAAGGTCCTCATTGCCTTCAACCGGTCTTTTCTGAATGATTTCGGCCAGGTATTTCGGGTAAAGTTTATGGTAAACCTTGATGAGTTTGTCACCAAATGGATTGATTCCTTCGTTCAGACACATGTTCTGAGTAAAATTAATCTTTTTGATGAGAATTTCACCGGAATTTACCTTTTCAAGGTCTGTTTTAGAAAGATTTGAATTAAACGGGGTAGCAAAAAGGGCTGTTCCGGCAACAAAAAGTACAGAAAGTACTGCAAAAAGTTTCTTAATAAGTTTCATAAGTACCTCCAAAGTATAAAATAATTAAAACTTATATTCAACAAACTAAAGAAGACAAGAGTGGTTACAGATTATTTGTAGAGTCTCAGGTTGTCGAAATATATGAATCCGCCTGGATTTGAGTTCAGGCTCTGGAAAACAATTCTTTTTACGTCTTTCAGAATGTCTTTTTCAACGTTTTCCAGGGTGAACAGCACGGTATGTTCACCTTCCGGAACAAGAATTACATCGGTCTGCTTCCAGATCCATTTTTCCGTTCCCTGGAGGGCAAAATTCAGGGCATATTCAAACGATTCCGGGTTTTTTACGTCAAAAGCTATGAAGTTGAAGCCTGTCCAATCTTCCAGAAGAGGAACATCACAGCACCAGGATGCCTGACATTTAGAATCTTCTGCAGCCGGTTCCATGGAACAGAGCAGGGAAGAATTATCGTTCTTCCAGTTTCTTGAAATCTCAGCAGTTTTAGAAAAATTCGGCCCGATTTCCGAATCCCAGTGATTTTTTACCGCGTACCAGTAGTTTTCCGACTCAAAATCGTCCAGTAAAAAGCATTCCGTTTCTGGCAGGACGGGTTCTGTATAAGAACTTTCAACTCCCCTGTCTTTTTCAGGAGAGGATGCACAGGAAATAAAGAAAAAAGCAGGAATCAGAAGAAACAGGATTTTTTTCATGAAAGACCCCTATAAAAGCTGCATCATAACAGTCTGTGCAATAAAGAGAAGATTTGAAAGAATGAACCCGCAGTTCAAAAGGATTTCTGTGTGCCTGTATTTTCCTTTAAGTTCGGAAGAAAAACTTAAGGTATTGGATGCTACCATGAAAAGGGAAGCAAAAAGTCCTGAAATGAAATAAAGTTTTCCCGAATAGATCAGGTTTGTTAGAGTCAGGAAATTCAGGAACCATGAAAGACTTACAAGCAGAAGATAAACAATAAGCTTTTTGAAGTTTTTAAGTTTGAAAAAGATTATCGATGCAACGGTTAATGCAATGTAAACAAGACCTGTAAGAATTACACAGACAAGGCTGATTCTGTAAACGAAGAAAACCGAATAAAAACAGTGAATCCACAATATAACGCAGATCAGCTTGAAAAGATTTTCCAGGTGATCCCTGTATTTTACTTTTGTTTCTGTAAGAACAAGATTCACCACTGCGGAAACTACTGCAAGTATGGAAAGAACCATAATGTGGATTGAGTCAGGCAGTTTCATAAGGTAAAGAGGAATCACAGTTCCCAGGCTGAAAGGAAGAATCAATGGGAGCGTAATGAACTGCATTTTATTGATTTTTTTTACATAACCTGTGGTATAAAGGACAACTGCAGCAAAAAGAAATACAGCAAAAATAACAGAAACAATCATATTTCGGATTATAGCATAAAGAGCATTTTTTTCATATAATATGGATATGATCGAAAAATGGGAAATTGTAATTGGATGTGAAACCCATACTCAGCTTTTAACAAAAACCAAGGCTTTCTGTGCATGTGAAAACCGTTATGGCGGTATGCCTGATACACGCGTTTGTCCTGTTTGTCTGGGTTTGCCTGGTGCCATGCCTCGCGTTAGTAAAGGTTATGTGGAACTTGGTGCAGTCGCAGGTCAGGCTCTTAACTGCAACATCGCTCGTTTTACAAAGTTTGACAGAAAGCACTATTTTTATCCTGACCTTGCAAAAGGATATCAGATTACACAGTATGACATTCCGCTTTGTTATGATGGATTTGTTGATTTGCCATTTAAACATTATCCAAAAGATGAACAGCCGGGTGGAGAAAAATGCAGACCTCAGAACTTTAAAGGCGAAGACTGCATCATCGAAAACGAAGGCTCAAAATATCGCCGCGTAAGAATTGAACGCATTCACCTTGAAGAGGACGTAGGTAAGTCACTCCATATCGAAGGAAAACATTCTTACATTGACTATAACCGCTGCGGAACTCCGCTCATCGAAATCGTAACAAAACCAGATATGACATCTCCTGAAGAAGCAGCTCTCTTTATGCAGACAGTTCAGGAAATCTTGCGCTACGTAAAAGTTACAAAGGGAAATCTCGAAGAAGGTAACATGCGCTGCGACGCAAACATCAACTTGAATGTCTGGGAAGACGGAAAACTTTATCACACACCGATTTCAGAAATCAAAAACTTAAACTCATTCCGCTCGATTAAAGAAGCATGTGCATACGAAGCAAAACGCCAGCTCGATGAATTTATCAACGACCGCCAGGATTTTAATGCAGGCTTCAAAGTAACAATGGGATGGGACGAAGTAAACGGTAAGACAGTTGTTCAGCGTACAAAGAACTCTTTCGTAGACTACCGCTTTACAACAGAACCGGACATCAAACCATTCACAGTAAGTGATGAACTCGTAAAAGAAGCTCTTTCAAAAGTTGGAGAACTTCCGGAACAGAAGAGAACAAGATTTAAGAAACAGTTTGGTCTTTCAGACTTTGATGTTGAAACATTAACTTCTACCCGCGAACTCGCATTGTGGTTTGAAGAAGCTTCAGAAAAATCAAAGAGCCCTAAACGCGTTGCAAACTTAATTCTTTCAGAACTCCTCGCAAAACTCAACGAAGAAAAGAAAACAATTCTCGACATCGCACTCACACCAAAATACATCACAGAACTTGCAGATGCCCTCGAAGAAAAGAAAATCACTTCAAAGCAGGGAAAAGAAGTTTTCGCCGAAATGCTTTCAACAAACAAACTTCCATCAGTCATCATCAAAGAAAAAGGAATGGAAGTTGTAAGTGATTCTGGCGCAATCGAAAAAATTGTTGACGACGTAATCGCCGCAAATCCAAAAGCAGTTGCAGACTTCAAGTCAGGAAAGACAAATGTAGTCGGCTGGCTCATGGGTCAGGTAATGAAAGTGAGCCAGGGCAAAGCGAACCCAGGTCAGGCTACAAAATTGATTAACGAAAAACTTGCAAAGATGTAAGTAAAGAACATAAACCGCGGCACGCAAGTAGCCGCGGTTTTTTTTCAAATGATGCCGGTTAAGAAATAAATTACTTATGAAATAGAAATCTCCCAGTCAACCCACACAGAACTGTGAGTTGTGAATATTCTTATCTTTAATAATACAATCATCTTTCCCAGAGTCTGAGCGTGAGTGCAAATACATACTTCGTCTTTTTGGGACAATAAAAACATTTTTACTGTAAATTTTACAAAACTTAAATGAGCAGGATATTTTGTTACTGTTTGGTTATTGAGATATGCTTAAGTCAGTTCCGAAGAATAGGGTTTAAGTTTTGCAAAATTTAACTGCGCAAAAATGTTTCTATTTTCGATGCGTGCGCAAATAGGCTCAGAATGTATTTGCACTCCCGCTCAGACTCTGGGTAGGAAAATTATACCAATAAAGTGATTTATAACTCACAGTTTTGTGAGGGCTGACCGGGAAATTTTTCTTTGATGAATTTACAATCTAACTGCAACAAATGAAAAGACCCATAAAATCAACTATAATGGTGTTTGTTCAGGACATTATTACAGGAGATAAAATGGGTCACTACAAACATCCTAGCACAAAGGAGAGAGAAATCATACTGTGTGGAAT
>JAGHSB010000112.1 GCA_018066075.1 Candidatus Treponema scatequi | reverse complement strand
GGATAGATTATAATTAATAGGAATAGAGAAATTTCTAGATGGAGTTCAACGATATAGATGTCTGCTAAAAAATTAATGCTCGATTTGCCCCTTAAACTCATTTTAACAGAAGCAGGGGCTTCAAATTTTATCAGTCACAGAAAAAATCTCAAGAGAATTAAACTTGCAGATAACGTAGAAGAATACGGTGTCTCTTTAAACAAGTTTTCTCCTCAGTCAATTCAGAACATGCTCCTTCTCGAATATGTTTCTAAAATTGAAATTTCAATGTCTGAATTTGTTTCAAAGAGACAGGAAGTAATGGATCTTTCGAAACTTATCGTATATTCAGTTTTGTATAAACAGTTCGATAGAGAAATCTTCCAGGCGTTCATTGCTTCAGACTGTGTTCGCCGTCATAACCGTGCAAATCCTGCTCAGCTCATCGATGAAAAAACTAACATCGCAGAAATGAAACTTCGTCAGATTCTTTCTACAAAAAACGGACTCATCGAACAGACAAGAAAAGCAATCCTTGCTCCAATCTGGAAAGGAATCATGTCCAACAAAGATTATTCACCAGAAGAGAAAAACGTTTATCTTTTGACTTCTGAAAAATTTATGAATCGTCTTGGACTTTTAAACTGGTATATCATCACAAAGTTCTCTAAAGATGAAAACTTTTCTGAAATGCTTTCTTCAATCAGAAGTTTGCTTACTCGCTATATGGACAAGTCAAAAGTTGCAGAATACATTTCTGTAATGGTTATGGAACTTGCGCTTAACAACGAAAACTCTAACATCAAGAAAGAAGCTCAGCAAATGTATAACGACAGAGACGACATCAATACTCTCGTTCTTGACCCGGATGTTCGCCGCAAAATCGTTCGCGAGCTCGAGTCAAAACATGAACAGGTATTCTTAAGCTGGAAACTTGGTGGTGGTTCAAGTTCTATCGGTAAACAGGGAAGACTTCACATCACACTTTACAACAAGGATGATGAGTTTCAGGAAGTTAAAACTAATTTCGAATCTAAAGCACAGGCAGATACAAATAAACGCTCTCTCGTAGACTTTTACCGCGAGCTTCCGGAAGGAGAAGAAGGAACAGACCTCGGTATGTATTATCTTTCTTATCTCGATGATGCTTGTAAAAAGGTCAATGTTAAATTTGAATCTCTTGTAAATCAGTATTCTACTTCAGGCTTGACTGTCATTAACCTGATTTTCAATTTTTAAGTAGTCATGGATAAGCCTCCTAGTAATTATTTCAGTTTATTTTCTCGCTTTCTTAAATCATTAAGTGGAATTTGCCTCACCGTAATTTCTGTTTTCATTTTTTTCTCATGTTCAAATACAGCTCCAGAAATTTCAAAAGTAAATGCCAAAGTCGTTTATGATTTTGAAAATGAAAAAGACAAGCCTGTTCAAAAGCTTTCGTTATTTCTTGAAATGAAAAGTGAAGTTCGAAGAATCGAACAGATAAATGTTTATCACAAAGATACAGGTTACAGATGGGTTATTACAAATCCTGCGATTTTTGAAACAGGTTCAAATCAGTTTGCAGGATATTCAAACTGTCAGATAGCAGGATTTTTAAACGACATTCCTAAAGGTGAGTATCAGGTATGCTATTTAGATTCACAGGGAAGAGAAACTTATACTCAGTTTGAAATTACTAAAAACGAAAATTCCATTTCAAATTTGTCAAAGCTAAAACAATATCTTGGTTTAGAAAATGTACAGGTATGGCTTGCATGTTATGATGAAGATTCAAAGCTTTTGTCATATTCAAATCCAGATGCAGATTTTGAAATAAATCCAGCTTCAATAACTTACAACGGTGACAAGATTTTTACTAAATATAAAAAGGCAGTATATTTCAGATTGATGTTTGAAAAAGATGATAAGATTTACATCACTCCAAAAGTATACAAAGATTCAAAAACAGAAGAAAAAGTAAAAAAAGACTAAGAGGAAATTATGTCAGAAGAAATAAGAGAAACTCCAAACGGGTTTTACAGAACTATAAAAACTTATGTATTGAGACAGGGACGTTTAACACAGGCTCAGGAAAGAGACTACAACGAACTTTCTCCTGTATTCTGCATTCCATACGAAGAAAAAAGAATCAATTTTGTCGATCTTTTCGGAAACACAAATCCTGTCGTAATTGAAATCGGTTTCGGAATGGGAGCCGCTACAGTTCAGATTGCAGAAAACAATCCTGACATCAACTATCTCGGAATTGAAGTTCATAAACCTGGAGTAGGCGCTGTTCTTGGAGAAATCAAAAGACGCAATTTGAAAAATCTTTACATAGTTCAGTATGATGCACTTGATGTTCTTGAAAACATGGTTGGTGACGAAAGCGTAAATGGTTTTCACATTTTCTTTGCTGATCCATGGCCAAAAAAGAAACATCATAAAAGAAGACTCGTTCAAAGACCTAGAACTAATCTTTTTGAAAAGAAACTCTGTACAGGCGGCTACGTTTACTTTGTCACAGACTGGCAGGAATATGCAGACTTTGCGCTCGAAGAACTCAACGCAACAGAAGGCCTCAAAAACAAATATGACGGTTTTGCAGAACATCAGACATGGAGACCTGAAACAAAGTTTGAAAGAAAAGGCCTAAACGCAGACCGTGTAATCAACGAACTGTTTTTTGAAAAGGTTTAATAAATCACAGTTTAGAGGGGAAACAAATGGATTTATTTGATTTAGACGAAGCAACATCTGAAAATAACAAAAAACTCAGAATTAAAGAATTAGAAAAATTAATCACAAAATATCAGAAGTCTTACTATGACGGAGAAGGAGAAATCTCAGATGCCGAATTTGATAAACTTTGGGATGAGCTCAAATCTTTAGATCCTAAAAACGCAATTCTTCAGAAAGTCGGTGCTGACAGCGGCAACTTTGAAAAAGCCGAACATGTAATGCCGATGGGCTCACAGGAAAAAGCTGCAACTCCGGAGCAGTTTCTCGAATGGGCAGAAAAACATGTTTACCCTGAATATCTTGTCGAATATAAACTCGACGGTGCTTCGCTCGAACTTCAGTACCAGAACGGAAAATTAATAAAAGCAGTTACACGCGGAGACGGCCAGATTGGTGATGACATCACAGAAACAGCCCTCGGAATGAACGGTGTCTTTGCAGAATTGAAAGACAAAAAAGGAAAGCTCAATTTTACAGGCGGTATTCGTGGTGAAGTAATCATGACTCACGAAGTTCATGACAAATATTTTTCAGACAAAGCAAACTGCAGAAATGCTGCAAACGGCCTCATGAAAAGAAAAGACTCAAGCGGATCAAAATATCTCAAATTGATTACATATGACGCTCTTTCAACAGACGGACCAAATCCATTTTCTGACGAAGAAGAAAAAATGAAGTGGCTCGAGTCGCTCGGTTTTAATACAAGTCCGCTTTTCATCTGCAAGACTCCGGACGAAGTAATTGATTACCGTGCTCATGTAATGGAAATCAGAAAAGAAATCGAATACGATATCGACGGCCTTGTAATCAAAGAGAGAACAATCAACTTTGAAGATGCAAGAAGAAACAGACCTGACCACCAGATTGCATTTAAATTTTCCCTCGAAGAAGCAATCAGCGTTGTCCGTTATGTTGAATGGAGTGAATCTGGAAGTACATATACACCGGTTGCAGTTTTTGATCCTGTAGAACTTGCAGGAACAACTGTTCAGAGGGCAAGTCTTGCAAACCCTGATACTTTGAGAAATCTCGGTGTTCAGATTGGAAGTCATGTCGTTGTCGTTAAACGCGGAGAAATCATTCCAAAAATTGAAAGAGTTGTCGTAGAAAAAAATCTTGACGGCTGCCGTCCGATTGAATTTCCTAAAAAATGTAATGTCTGCGGAACAGGGCTCGAAGACTCAGGTTCGAGACTTTTCTGTCCTAACAAACTCTGTAAAAAACGAATCCTTCACAGACTTTTCAAATGGATTGAATGCATTGATATCCGTGACTTTGGAGACGTGCTCATCAACAGTCTTTTTAACGACGGCGTAATCCAGAGTGTTTCTGACATCTATAAACTTGATGTTGATAAACTCATTCCATATTTTGTAAACCAGGATACTCAGGAAAAGATTTCAAAAGGTGAAAAAACATCTCTTGGAGCTCAGAAAGTATATGACTCAATTCAGGCACACAGAAGGGTAAGACTTTCAAGTTTCATTGCCGGGTTTGACATCGAAGGAATGGGCGAGACAATGATCGACAAGCTCATTGAAGCAGGCTTTACGACTCTTGATAAACTCCTCGAAGCAACTGAGGAAGATTTTGCAAATGTCTATATGTTTGCAGAAATTACTGCAAAGACTTTGTTTGACGGACTTCGTGAAAACGAAGATGAAATGCGGGCTCTTGTTGAAAGCGGTGATATCGTTATTGAAGAGATTTCAGAAGGTAAGCTTACTGGAATGTCATTCTGCTTTACAGGAGAACTTCATTCGATGAAGAGACAGGATGCAGAAGCTCTCGTAAAACAGAACGGCGGAAGTGCAAAGTCTTCTGTTACAAAAGACCTTACATATCTTGTAACAAATGATACGACAAGCGGTTCTTCAAAAAATGTAAAGGCCCAGAAACTCGGAATCAAGATTATTACCGAAGACGAGTTTTTGAATCTTTTGAAATAGAATCAAATGCGTAATTTGACATAAAGAAATCTGGATTTACGCAGACGCTGTTAAGTCTTATTTCCCAGTGAAGGTGAGGACCTGTTGAAAGGCCTGTACATCCTGAAAGGGCAATCAGATCTCCCTGTTTTACTATGTCTCCTTCTGAACATTTTAATTCACTCAAGTGATAGTAAATGCTGTAAAGTCCCGGCAAATGTTCGATGATTACTGAATATCCTGTTACGATTCTCCATCTTGCCATTACGACTTTACCGCCTGCGCATGCAACAACTTGTGTTCCTTCCGGGATTCCGAAATCAAGACCGCAGTGATAGCTTGGAGCTTTTTTGCCGTTTGAGTATACGAATGTTCTTGTCTGTCCGAACTCAGAAGTAATTCTTTTTCCGCCCATTGGACGAATAAAAGGTTTTGTATCGTAAACTCCTTTCGGATCTATTGTCGCAAGAATCTCATTAAGCTGTTTAGACTGTTCCTTTTTTTCGGGGTCGGGTTTTGAAATGAGGTCACTTAATGCGCTGTTTAATTTTATAGTCTCTTTTGGATAATCTTTTGGCTCAATTACAACCGGGATTTCAAAATAATTTTCTTCTTCGCCGTTTATTGTATAGGTAATTTTAATGCTGGCGTCAGAACAATCTTTATCCCATGTCCACATAGGAAGTCCTGTTAAAAGTTCTGCGACATTTTTATGATTTTTTTTGAAAGGATCGAGATAATAAAAATCCGATTTACAAACTGGTTTTATTTCTTTTGACTTTTCAGATTCGTCTGATTCGGACTCTGTTTCTTTAACTGTTTCTGTAGGTCTGTTGAATAATTCTGCTTTAGCATTGATGTCAATTTTTTTACCTTGTTTCTTTGATTCAACAAGCATTCGTAAAAAGAAAACTTCACCGGGAACATTTGACTTTTTATATGTAACCGTAAAACCAAAGCTTCCTTTGTCTACAAAAAGTTCCTGAATGCCTGTATCTATTTCTGACTGTTCAGTTATTTTTGTTTCTGCTTTAGAAGTCTCTTCTGCAAAAATTCCACCTAAAGAAAAAAATGCAAAAATCGCACACGCAAAAAACTTTCTTAATTTCATAAAACTTCCTCCATAATGATTTTAATTAAAACAAATCATTTTTAATTTCTATTTTTTAACTTCCAATGCAACAAGCTGCAGGCTTTCCATTCCATTGAAAATATTTCTTTCTACATTATACACCACATCTACCAAATCGCCCACATTAAATTCTCTGTTGATTTTGTCAGCAGCGCCCCAGTACATAAGCGGGATTTTATGGTCGCCCGAATCGAGAGTGAGTTTTAGATGCTGTTTTTCAGTTTTTCCGACAACCTGATAAGAAATGATTTTTATCTTCTTAGTCATAAAGTGGATTGTGGAATTCTTCTCGCCGTATGGTTCAAAGAGGTCTATGACTTTGAAGAGTTCTGGATTTATGTACGACGGCTGAAGTTCTGCATCAACTTCGATTGAATCATCATCGTCATCTTCAAGCTGAATCTGCGGAATAAACTTGTCGAGGCTCTGCTGGAATATTTCAAGATTTGCTTTTGTCATTGAAAATCCTGCAGCCTTGTTGTGTCCGCCGTAGTTGATGAAAAGGTCTCCGAAGTTTGAAAGAAACTCAGTACAGTCAAGTCCGCGGCAGCTTCTCATTGAACCGACTGCAGTATCATCATCGATAAAAGTCACTGTAATAGCCGGAACAGAATACTTTTGAGAAAGCCTTGCCGAAATCAATCCGATGACACCGCGATGAATCTTTTTTTCAACGATAAAGCAGAACTTCTGATATTTTGTATAGCTCATCTCTGCATTAAATCCGACAAACTCCTGTGCGGCATTTACGAGAGATTTTCTTTCTGTATTGAGTGCAATTATTTCATCTGCAATCTTGACTCGCTTTGAAGCATCCTGTTCAAGAAGAAGTTCGATTCCGAGTTCTGGATGTCCGAGGCGGCCAGTTGCGTTGATTGCCGGAATTACAGTCCATGCAAGGTCTGTTGCAGTAATTTTTTTTGAGAACATATTTAATGCTGACAAAAGTTCTGTAAGCCCGCGTCTTGATTTCTGATTGTTTATCATTTTAAGGCCGTACTTAACAAAGATGCGGTTTTCGTTTTCGAGAGGCATTACGTCTGCAAGTGCGGCAAGGGCAACAAGCTGGAGTTCCTGGTTTTCGAGATTCTGTTTGTTAGCAAATGATTCGTTTGATTTCTGGTTAACATAAGTGATGAAAATATTTACAAACGCATCCATTGAGTCTTGAGCTTTTTCTGAATACTTGAGGACTTTTGATTTTGCCTTTAATTCATCAAGAGAAATGTTTGCAACTCCCGGAATAATTTTTCCGGCTTCCGGTCTCAAATCAAATGTATTAAATTCGACTCCATTTCCGAAAATCGATTTTAATGCTTCTTTTGTCGAGCGGTCATCCCAAGTGAAAATCTGCTGACCTTTCAAAAATGATTCTACTTTTGATCCGCTGATTGAAATATGGTTGGTGATATTGTCGAGAACAAGTCTTGCTTTTTCTACATTGTTGTGAAGCTTTACGCATTCAAGTGAATAGCTTGTTTCGTTTTCGCGTGCACTTAATAAACAGATGTCCTGCTTGTAAAGTTCTGTGTCTGCAAATCTGAGAGCCTGCACAAGCTTGAATGCGACTGCACATCCTGAGATTTCTTTGAAAGGATAGTTTGAATCTGTCATCTTCGGATTGATGATGATTGCAGGTTCTGGAATTACTTCAGGTACGTTGTGGTGGTCTGTGATGATTACATCGATTCCAAGCTCTGCAGCATGTTTTACTTCATCAGCATTTGCAATACCGCAGTCTACTGTAATGATGAGAGTTCCGTAGTTTTTGGCAAACTCATCGATTGTTTCTATGTTCATTCCGTATGCTTCATCCCCTGCAGGAACTTTAAACTGAACGTCCATTCCGATTGATTTTAAGTATTCGTATAGGATTGTGGTCGAGGTAATTCCATCAACATCTCTGTCACCGAAGATTAAAACTTTTTCGCCTTCATCTTTTGCATCGAGAATACGGTCGACTGCATCTTCCATCTGATTGAACAAAAACGGATTATGCAAAAACCTCAAATCGTCTTCGAGGTAAAACATGATGTCACTTGGCTTAGAAATTCCACGACGCGCAAAAATAGATGCGACTAAAGGATCAAGTTTGAATTTTTCTGTAAGACCGTAAACCTGGTCTTTTGTAATATCTTTTTTTATCCAGTTGCTCATAATATACCGATTCCAGATTGAAGTGACTTTAATTTTCCGGCACCCTGAATAATGAGGGCAAAAACAAAGTCCTTGAGTTCTTCAATTTCATTTTGAGTGAGAATCATATTTCGCGAAACAGAAGGTTCAAGAAGAGTAGTCGCTTCGAGATATACGACTGCCTTGCTCGAAATTTTAGAAAGGAACTGTTTTTCAGAACTGTCAAGAATTGTCCTGAAACAGTCTTCACAGTTAAATCCGGTTTCTGATTGTGAATAAAATGCCCCACCTGATTTATATTCTATAATATTTTGACTTAAGTTTCCACTAAAAAAAGCCTTCTGGCATTTGACACATGAGAAAAATGGCGGCTGGATTCCGAGGAGTGCAAGGTAGCGCCAGAGAAAGCGGATTAGGCCTGTTTTTGCATGTTCTTCGCCGAGTAAATCAAGTCCGTCGAGAAAGCCATTTAAAAGCACGAAACACTCATCGGAACTTCCTGCGCATTTTGTGTTGATCGTAAGTTCTGTGGCAACATTTGCAGCAAGGGTTTTGTAGAGGCTTTCGTGGAATGTAAGGTGATATTTTTTTACGTCGAAATCAGTGATTTTAGAGGAATTTTTTGAGTCGTCGTTATAGAGGTAAATCTGTCCGTAATTCCATGGGCTGACGAGTGAGCGGAGTTTTGATTTTGGGCCGCCGTAAAGGAGTGATGTGCAGATTCCGTCTTCTTTTGTGATGAAAGTTACGAGTCTGTTTGATTCTCCCTGAGGCTTTACTGTCAGGATAAGTGCTTCTTTTTGTACGTTCCTCATACCTATAT
>JAGHSB010000154.1 GCA_018066075.1 Candidatus Treponema scatequi | reverse complement strand
AGCACCACCTTCTCCTGATAAGTATGCTTTTACAACTTTTAATTTATACTCTTCTGAGTATTTGGACATAAAAAATGCACCTCCTAAAATTGGACTTTATTTGTCCAACTTTTGGGGTGCACTTCATAAAAAGGCAGCTTTTTTTATTAATAAGTAAACGACATTCTTTGAATCGGAGACGGTCCGATTTTATGGCAGATTTCACGATGAGCGGCCGTAGGATATCCCTTATGTTTTTTGTAACCGTATTCTGGATAAAGTTTGTCAAACTCGTACATCATTTTATCACGGGCAACTTTTGCAATAATGCTTGCTGCCATTACACACGGATATTTTGCATCAGCTTTTGGTTCCGAGCGGCACTGGGCATCTACATCAGGAAGCTTGTTTCCGTCTGCGATACAGATGATGTTTGCTCTATTGTAAACTGATTTATCAAGATTGTTCTTTTCTACCCAGTCATCAAATTTCATCATCATCATGTCATACGCATTTTTCATTGCCAAAAGACTTGCCTGAAGAATATTTATCTTATCGATTGTTTCGTGATCGATTACACCAAGTCCCCACACTGCTTTTTCTTTGATTAAAAGTTCTGCAGCTTCCCGTTTTTTTTCTGAAAGTTTTTTTGAGTCATTTAATATTTCAATTGGAAAATCAGGCGGAAGAATTACAGCGCCGGCAGTTACAGGGCCTGCAAGAGGTCCTCTTCCTGCTTCATCGAGACCACAGTTTAATTCTGACATTATTCTGAATATCCTTCTACAGTATTAAGGCTGTAAAATGTAAATGAACTGTTTTTGTCTTTCCAGACTGCTTCTGAGTTTCCAGCTTTTACAGATGCTTCATTCATCAAGAATGTATTGCAATAAAATCTGGCTTTCGAAGAATACAATTCTGCAATTCTTGATGAAAGTCCTGAAACTTTACATGTAGAATTGTCGATGCCGAATGCTGATTTTTTTACAGAGAAGTTTACGTTTGTTGCGGCATTTGTAGTAACTCTTGATTCATTTACAATTGCAATTGTTGAAGAAAGTCCAGAAACTGCACATGCATATTCCGCTGCACTTGTCGTCAAACCTGAACTGTAAATTGTTACAGTTGATTTTCTGGCATTGATTAAAGTTGCATTTCTTTCTCTTGCAAAATTCAATTCTGAATTTCTTATTTCAAGTGTACTGTTATTTAGAGTAATAAAGCTGTTATTGAAGCTGCTTTCATTATGAACATTATCAAAAACAACATTAATAATTTCAAGAGAAGAGTTAAAAACATTGATTCCTGCTCTTTCTCCGAAAATTATTTTTGAATTTTCATTTCCTGAAAATTTAACGTTCTCTTTGATTGAAGCAACTTCATTTATGAAATGAACTTCACCATCAATGTAGAAATTTGTATATTTTCTGTCTTTTATAATTTCTTCTATAAGGTCGAGATTCGAAAGTGGATATTTTACTGTTCCAAGTTGAGTAAGGCTGTTGCCTGCCTTTGGATTTACGTAATAATTACATTTGTCAATTTCAATAAATTCTGTAACAGTTTTACTTATGTTATCAAAGCTGTCGATTACATAACTTGAAACTTTATATGCACAAGGTTTGTCATATGATGTTTTTAATTCAATGACTTTACCTGCCTCAATAGTCTTGAAATCAAGGAAATCTCCATCTTCTGTAATTTCGTATTCTGTACATCTGATATCATCATTCTTTTTATAAAACGGTCCTTCAACAAGATATTTAATCTGATAATCGTCTTTGTCTGCAGTAAAATAAATTGAAATATCATCTCTGTAAATTTCACTTCTGTAAGGTAAAACAATTACAGGAGATTTAGGTATCTTGCGATTTACCTGTACGCTCACATATAAAGTTCCCTGGAGGACATTGTCACTGTAAACATCAAGCGGCAAAAGTGTCGAGAAATTTTCTCCCTGGAATGCATCAACTTTTATTTCTTTGAAAAGACCGTTCGGCAAGAAGTTATTGAGGTAATTGTTTCCTTTTGCAAAGCGGTAAGATTCATCTCCATTGAGAGAAAGAATGATACTTGAATCAGCCTGAGTCTCAGCCCTGATTACAGGTGTCGGTGGAATTTCGTAAGACGAAATCGGATTTGTAATGTCGTAATCTACATCCTGCCATTTGATCACATGAGGAACAGTTCTATCAAGTTCAATTGTATCACCTGCTCCCTGCCACCACTGGCCGTCAATTGAATAAATGTATTTGTGATTTACAAGTTTAATCTTTGACCATTGTTCAAATTCAAATGGAACTGCGTCTTTTGTAAATTCCCCTTGAACTTCAGGAACTACGTGAATAACGAAATTATAAAAGTCACCGTTTTTTGTCTTAAGAGTTAAAGTCAAAAATCTTTCAAGAGTAGAATCTTTTGAAATGTAAACAGATCTGCCCGCTTCAAAATCTTCTTCTTTTCCGGATGACGACAAAAGATATTCAAATCCAGATGGAACACGAAGTTCTTTTCCGCATGGCAAATCATAGATTGGAGAAGCAGAAAGTTCGTCGATAAACTGTTTTTCTTCGAGCGTATCAAATTCAATTTTTTTTGTTAAATCAACATCGAAAGCTAAAATATAATCAACGCGTTTTTTATTTTTGATCGTAGCAATGTTTAATTTTACAGTTCCATCAAGATCAAGTGGAACAGGTCCGTCATAAGCGAATCCGCTTTTCATCGGATCTTCATCTGAAAAAGAATAGAAAACTTCTTCACCTTCTGTTGCATTGATAACAAGAACCTGTTTGTTTGACCATGTTCTGCTCTTGCTTGATGCAGGGCTTAAAATAGTTACTTCTGCAAAAACTGGAAATGCAAGAGACAAAATTAAAAATGAAACAACTGATTTAAAAAGCTTTTCTACTCTCATCATATATTTTTATTTTCCTAAAATAGGACCGAGAACATCTTTGAGTTCAGGATCATCATCGTAATAATATTTCTGCAAATCTTCATCAGACAAACCTACAAGTTCGTGGCTCATGTAATGAATCCAGCGGTCTTCTTCTGGTTTTGTGATTGTAAATTTGCGGCAATAGTAATCTGGCTGAATTGGATGCTGCTTTTCTTTGTAAGTAAAATATTTGTAATCGTGTACAACGATTTTAAGGTCTTCACGAGGGATTCCGCGTTCGAGAAGAATTTCTGCAAGTGCGTTGATTGTATCACCAGAATCGAAAATGTCATCAACGAGCATTACTTTGTCACCCGGGCGAAGTCTTTCTGGCGGGTATGTCCATCCGTCAATCATTACTTTTGAGTGAGATTTAACTCCGCTGTAAGAACGTGCAACAAGTGCTGCGTACAAAACAGGATGTTTGTCCTTTCTTACAATTTTAAAATATTCACTGATGACATTAGCCATGTAAGCACCGCCACGAAGTGAACAGTACAAAACATCAGGAACGAAATTATCTTCTGTATAGATTTTGTGAGCAAGTTTCAATGCTCCGTTTCTTACTTTGTCATAAGGCAAAAATTCTTTAATCATCTTATCCTCTTTAATATTTCCATTATATTACAGTCCAATCCTTTTTACAAACTTTTTGTTAAATTTGTATAGTGGAATTTTTACTGCTTTGAATATTTTTTATAAACCTCTGCGATTAATCTGATGCCCTCGTCCACTTCTTTGTCCGGGCGGGAGTAATTAAGTCTGATGCATTTTGAGAAGTGAGGATGGTTTTCTACAGGTGGAAGGGAACCGTCCTTTGCCTCTCCAAAAAAGAAATATTCTCCAGGAACTACAATTACGCCTTTTTCCTTGAGCTTTGAATAAAACTCTTTTGTAGTAATTGTGAGATCCGGCATTAAAAGCCACAAAAAGATTGCCCCTTCACTTTTATGAATCGAATAGTTAAGGCCTGAAAAATATTTGTGAATTGCATTCTGTGTCTTGATGCTTTTTTCAAGATAGAAAGGCTTAACATATTTTCTTGCAGCTTCAATCAAAGTTCCGTCTTTAATCAATGCGCCTGCAAGTTCCTGACCGACAGAACCGGAAGCAAGAGCTGCGATTGCATTCAAGTTTGACATCGCTGTTACAATCTTTGAATCTGCAATGATGATTCCAGTTCGCAAAGAAGGAAGTCCGATTTTTGAAAGGCTCATCGAAAGAATTACGTTTTCGTCCCAGTATGGAATTGCTTCGTCATCAAAAATGATGTCTGGCCATGGAAGTCCGTATGCGTTATCAACCATAAGCGGAATGTCGTACTGTTTTGCGAGTTCCGAAAGACGATGGATTTCGTGATTTGTGAGGACGTTTCCCGTAGGGTTTGTAGGACGGCTTACACAGAGAGCTCCTACATTGTCATGTGACTCGAGATATTTTTCGAGTGCAGCAAAATCGATGTTGTATTTGAAAGTATGATTATCAAACATCGTAAATGTCGAAGGGATTCCGATGAAAGTATCTTTTTCAAGTCCCTGGTCAGCATATCCGATGTATTCAGGAACGAGAGGTAAAACGATTGTCTTTTTCTGAGTTGAAGAGCCGTTTGTGAAAGTTCCACTGAACAAATTAAAAAGATAGAAAAATGCACTCTGGCTTCCGTTTGTTACACAGACATTTTCCGGACCGATTTTCCATCCGAACTTTTTTGAAAGATAAGATGCAACGTCTTCGATAAATGACATGCGTCCCTGAGGCGCGTCGTAACGGCCGATGAGGTCTTCAAAAGTATTTCCGTGGTTGAGGATGTATTCCATGCGGTCGCGGTACATTTTTTCGATGCCCGGGATTGAGGCCGGATTTCCGCCGCCGAGCTGAAAGGATGGAATATTTTTTGGAAGCGGTTTCCCGAGGTCGTCCATGAGCTGAAGGATGCCTGATTCGCCGCAGAGTTTTTTGCCAAAGTCACTAAAATCGATGTTTTTCATAAGGATTAGATTATAGTGAAATTGGGGATTTTTTTCAAATGAGGCATCAGATCTTCTGAATCTTTTTAATCAAATTTGCATTTTTCTGAACATTTGAATGTCTTTTGCACTTATTGAGGGTTTTGAAACCTCTTTCAGAATGGCAATATTTGACTTCAAAATTTCCTGCAAATCTTCGTAAATTCTCTTCAAATTTCTTTGCAAGTTTTTTATTTTTTGAAAAATCTTCGGGACATATAAAAGACTGGTTATAGTCATAAAATAAATTTAAAGCGCCAATTTTAATTACAACATATTTTGGATTTTCAATGTTTGAAAAAAGTTCTTTCATTGCTTTACTGAAAATATTCTGTTCATGGATTGAAGCAGAATCAATTGAAATATGTACAAAATATTTTTCTGTATTTACATTGAGTGATGCAAGCTGATTTATCATTCCAAGATCTTTATAAGTCTGTAAAACAGCTTTTGAAAAATTTTTTAATGAACGAATTGGATTAAGACATGTATAAGTCAAAATCACCATTCTGATTGAAAGATAAACTGTAAATAAAATAAAAAGTGTTATCGTAAAATTATTTGCCCTTCCAAAAAGCAATTTGACTTTTGGAGCGTTATTTATCAAATAACATAATGCAAAATATGCAAGATATCCTCTGTAATATTTGAAATTAAAATGTTGCGGATGGAATTTTCTCGCAATCTGAGTCGTCATATGAATTCTTGAAGACTTAGAAAGGCTTCTGTCCCACTTTTCCTTTAATTCTTTTCTTTCTTTTGAATATTCAAGCATCTTTTGATTTATTTCTTCGATATGCTCTCTATTGTAAGGCGGTTTTAAAAGCGTAATTCTTTCGATTCCATTTGTGATGCTGTCAGACGAATAATCAGGGCCGACAAAGCAGTCAAATCTTCTTTTTAATGTTTCAAAATCATAATAATCAGTCAAATAATAACCGGCATCAACATCAACTGTGATCAAATGCCAGATATTTGCAGTTTTGTCAGGATCATTTTTGTATGACCTTATTGCTCTTCCCCTCATCTGATTTGAAAGCATAAATGAACCGACATAGCTTGCAAGAATAAGAGAATTAATGCACGGAGAATCCCATCCTTCGCCAAGCAATGCCTGAGTGCCGATTAAAATGTTGATATAGCCTTTTTCAAAAATAAAGGATGCAAGATTTACTTTTTCTTTGTTGCCGCCAGAAATTGAATAAATACTGTAATCAGTGTTTTTAATTTTTTCTGCAGTAAAAGAATATCCTTTTTTCTGAATTGTTTTTTCAAGTGAAGACGGCAAAATCACAAGTGAGCCTGATATTACTCCGCATGTAATTTTCGTTTCTGAAATGAGTTCATTGAAAATTGAAACAATGCTTATATTGTCTATTTTTGTATCTGTTCCAATAAAACTAAGAGATTCTTTTTTTATGAAATCTGCAAGGACAAGCATTCGGAGCCTGTCTTTGAGAGAATCATATTCACTTAATGCAATGCGTGAAATGCTGTGAAGTTTGCTGCTAGAAGATACAAGTTTTTTCTGAAGTTTATCTGATATTGCAAGATCTACTTTGTTTCGTGAAATACATTGATTTTTCTTAAGAACTTCCCTTAAAGCTTCCTTTTCTTCTTCTTTGCAGATGTTCTCTTCATCAAGCATAAACTGAACAAGTTCTTCAATTTTTTTAGGTGTCAGTCTTACGAAATTCCACTCTTTTGTAATTGACCTGTAAATGACTTTTCCATTTGGTCTGTTTTGCAATGCAAAAGACAATAAAGACTGAAATTTATCATAATTCTGGTAGAAATAACTTTCGTCTGATTTTTTAATTTCTTTTATTCTGCGTGGAATTTTCTTTATGAAATCAAACTGTAAAATTATAGATGCAATATTATCAGACACCTGTTTCTTTTCTTTAATTTCCTCAATTTCAGATTCTGTCGGATAATTAAATAAAATATAATCCTGATGAGGACAAAGAGTTTTATCTTTTACAAGTTCCGGAACAAATATTTCATCATCAATTTCTCCGCAGACACTTACATAACGCTGCCATTCTGAAGATGAAGCATCATACGGAGGCGTTGCAGTAAGGGAAATTATAACAACGTCTGTATCAAGCATTTTTATGAAAGCTTCAAGAGATTTCTGCCATTCATTCTGGAGATGATGAGATTCATCAAGACAGATTGTTTTAACACCGCTTTCTTTTATAAGTTTAATGATATCAATTTTAGAATAATCTGTTTCTTCTTCTGTCGTATTTACAGCTTCTTTTGAAATGCACGAATGAAGTGCCTGATACGTAACAGAATTTAATAAAGTAATCGTATTTAAATCATATGAAAAATAGTCATCAATTTTTTTACCATCAGGCAAAAAACTTTCCTGAAATCTTTGTCCCCACTGCTGTCTTATAGTTGTCGTAGGAGAAAAAATTATACATGGGGAATTTTGTCTTCGAATTAATTCAAGTCCGAGAATAGTTTTTCCGCTTCCGGGAGCAGCAACAATGTTGATTTTTCCGTCTGAAAGGAATTGCTCTGATCTGTCTAAAACAGACTGCTGGTAAGGCCTGAAAGTTCCTTTAAAACTAATGTTCTCAAATGACTTTATGCTCATAGACTACTTTCTTTGTGGCTTTAGCCTGCTTTTTAAACTTGATGTCGAGCTTTTCATTTTTGCAGTCTACGACAATCTCATCTGAAGCGTCTTTGTCTTTTGTCAAAACCATGATTGAAAGAGGATCTTCTACTTCACGCTGAATCATGCGGCGCATCGGGCGTGCACCCATTTCAGGATCGTAGCCGTGTTCAACCATGTATTTTTTAGCAGAAGGTTTGAATGTGAGCTTGATGTTCTTTTCGAGAAGTCTGTCTGTAAGTTCTTTAAGCTGAATTTCGAGGATATCAGAAACTTCTTTCTGAGAAAGGCCTCCGAATACGACGATGTCATCGATACGGTTGATAAACTCAGGGCTCATGATTTTCTTGAGCTCGAGAACTGCATTTGCCTTGATGTTTTCATAGTCAAGCTGATTATCGATTCCGGCATGCAAAGTTGAGAAACCGATTTTTCCGTCGGAAATGATTTCGCGGGCACCGGCATTACTTGTCATGATGATTACAGTGTTCTTGAAACTTACATTATGGCCAAGGCCGTCTGCCAGTTCCCCTTCTTCGAGAATCTGAAGCATGAGATTAAATACATCAGGATGTGCCTTTTCAATTTCATCAAAGAGAACAACTGAATATGGATGCTGTCTGATTTTTTCTGTTAGGACGCCGCCTTCTTCGTAGCCGACATATCCCGGTGGAGCTCCAACGAGACGACTTGTTGTATGACGTTCCATGAAATCTGACATATCAATACGGATCAAAGAATCCTCTGTTCCAAAAAGGAACTTTGCAAGAGTCTTTGCAAGTTTAGTTTTACCAACCCCTGTAGGTCCAAGGAAAATGAAAGAACCGATAGGACGCTTTGTGCTTGAAATGCCTGCGCGGTTTCTTCTTACTGCGCTTGAAATGATTTTAATCGCTTCTTCCTGTCCGATGACAGATTTATGAATTTCATCTTCCATGTGAACAAGTCGTTCTGTCTGAGAAACATCAAGTTCATCAGTCGGAATGCCAGTCATAAGACTGATTACTTTGCAGACATCACGAGTTGTAACTTCTTTCAATATTGAACCGTTGTTTGCCTTCCAGTATTCAGAGAACATATCAAGTTTTTCTTTGAGTGCAACAACTTTATCACGAACCAATGCTGCTTTTTCGTAATCCTGATTTTTTACTAAAAGTTTTTTCTCTTCAATGAGTTCTTCAATATTTTTTTCAAGTTCTGCAAGTTCTGAAGGTCTGTTTTCTTCCTGAATCTTTTTCTGAGCACCTGCTTCATCGAGAATGTCGATTGCTTTATCAGGTAAAAAGCGTTCAGGGATATATCTGTGGGCAAGTTTTACGATGAGTGGAATTACATCGTCGTTGTATTTAACGTTATGAAATTCTTCATATTTTTTCTGTACGCCAAGAAGAATGTCGAGAGTTTCTGTATCGTTTGGTTCTTCAACTTTAACAACCTGAAAGCGGCGTTCAAATGCAGAATCTTTTTCAAGATATTTTCTGTATTCTTTTCTTGTAGTAGCACCAATAATCTGAATTTCACCGCGGCTCAATGCAGGCTTCAACATATTTGATGCGTCCATCTGACCAGCCTGTCCGCCTGCTCCGATGATTGTATGAATCTCATCGATGAAAAGCAAAATGTTTTTATCTTCTTTTACTTCGAGCATGATTCTTTTGAGTCGCTCTTCAAAGTCACCACGATATTTTGTTCCGGCAATCAATGCTCCGAGGTCAAGAATCATTACTTTCTTTTTTAATAAATTAAATGGAACTTCACCCTTTACGATCGCCTGGCTCAAGCCTTCAACAATTGCAGTTTTACCTACTCCAGGTTCTCCGATTAAAAGCGGATTGTTTTTTGTACGGCGCGAAAGAATCTGAATTACGCGCTGAATCTCATCTGATCTTCCGACTACAGGATCCAACGCGTTGTTTCTTGCTTCGAGAGTAAGATCGCGGCTGTATTCTGCGAGAATGGAATTATTGCGTTTTTGTTTTGCAGTTTTGCTTTCCTGTGTCGGAATGTCGTTTGCTGCAGCAAGTTTTTCTTTTGGCTGTGAAGTTGAAAGTCCAAGTTTTTTTCTGAACTCATCTTCTGAAACATCAAGAGGTCCGAAGATATCTTTGATGATTGAGTTCTGTAAGTTGCGTTCGCCTTTTTCATTTGAACTTGACGGTGTCTTTAATCTGGCATCTGGAAGCAAAGTACGGATGACGTCGATCGAAATTCCACTTCTCAAAAAATATCTGTTTGTAATGCTGCGCTCTTCGCGGATTGCGGCAATCAGTAAATGTTCAGTTCCAATATAATCATCACCAAAATTCTGAGCTTCGAGACGAGCCGAGTCAATTAAAACAGAAAGTCTGCGGCTTGGTGGAAGTTCGTAAATTGCGTCATTTGTATTTTTAGCCGGGATGAGGCTCTGTTCAAGTGCGAGCTGAAAATTTAAAACATTGACGCTCATCTCAAGTAAAAGAGAATAGCCGACACTGTCTGCACTTTTTAACATTGCGAGAAGTACGTGTTCCGGTAAAAGATATGCGCTTGCACTTTTGCGACCTTCGTCCTGTGCGAGAGCGACGATAAGACGCTGTGCTCTTGGAGATAAACCTTTCATAAAATATTAACCTTTACAAAAAATTAAGAAACAAAGGCAATTTTTTCAACTGCCGATTTTAGAATAATTGCTCTTAATCGTTCTTCTTTCAAATCCGGATTGTCTGCGACATCGTCTTCAAAAGAAAAATCATTTGTCTTTAAGAGATATCCTAAATGACCTGGCTGAACACGGTATAGAAGTGAGTTTAATTCGTAATCTTCGATTCCTGCAATAAATCCGAGGTCCTTACCCCATTTGAGGCACGAAATCAAATCGATTGAGTCACGAAGAGGAAGCAAAATGCTGAATTTTGCAAGCGAATATGCCCTTACGACGATATTGTGTACAACTGTCGGTTTATTATCGGCATATTCGGCCCTTTTCTTGCGCTCTAATTCGCAAATATTTTTAGCAATGGAACTTACCGAAGCGAGCTGGTCAATTTCAGAGCCTTTCATGCTCGAAACAGACGAAATCTGGTAGTAAGCACCAAGCGATGTATCAAAAAAATTTCCGACTCCAAAACAGTCGCAAAATGTATAGCCTTTTGAACAGACTTCTTTAATCATTGATTTTACTTCGCCAGAATATGCAAGCGACGGAAGATGAAGACGAAGGCTTGTTTTCATTCCGCTGCCGGCTGAGAAAAGACTTGTAGTCAGATAACCAAAGTCACGGCTTGCCGCAAACTGAACATATTTCTGCATTTCATCATCAATGCTGTGGCATCTTTCATATGTATTTTCAAGATCAAGCCCTGACCCGAAGCTTGAGATTCTTACATGGTCAACATCATTTACGATGCACGAAGAAATTCCATCGATAGTCGAAACGAGACCTGTCCCGCTGACAGAATCATAAAGCCCGCGTTCTCCTAGAATTTTTTCGCCGTTAGAATCAACATTTTTGAGGGACATAAGCTGGTAATTGTCAGGATTTTCAAATTTAGAAAACGCATCAAACACGATGTTCTGCACCCTGTCCGCATCGTCTCCTTTAAAATTTAAGGGGAACGCAAAACTCGCCAAATTTCTCGCAAGTCTCACCCGAGTCGACACCACCACATCCTGCTCCGGCGCCTTAGTGTTATACCATATTTCCTGATTCACAACTTCACTCATCAACTTCACCATCGCTTATAGGATTGCTTTCAATTGCGTGGAGGTAGTCTCTGTAGAATGCGGCTTTCTCGTAGTCTTCTTTTGCAATTGCTTCTTCGAGTTTTTTCTGGACTTCGATGCGGTCTGTTAAAACTGAACGGAAAGTCGAAATGCGCTTTGGCATCTGTCCTGTATATTCGCCGTAAATATTCTGCTTTTTCATGTATTCGACAATCTGGTCTTTGAAGATTTCGTAGCATTCAGGACAGCCTGTCAAACCTGTCAAAAGGATTCTTGAAAGATGCTGGCCACAGACTGGACAAAGTTTGTCGCTTGAACCCTGTGCATCAAAATATTCACGGAAAAGAGAATTTAATGCATTTGAAATTTCTTTCGGATCTGTAGAAAAACCTCTTTCGCGTACACATTCTGCGCAGAAATGAAGTTTACGCTTTCCGCTTTTTGAGGTCTGCTCTACAAAAAATGTCGCTTCGCGTTTATGACATAAATCGCAAATCATTATATTCCTGCCTTTCTGAATGTTTCAATTGGTTTTTCTTTTCCAGCTTTGAGGGCCGGAATCAAGCTTGCCAGAAGTGACAAAACAAGTGTAATTACAATATACAGCATAATCTGTTTAAATGGAATTGTCACGGGAATTGTTTCAAGGTAATATGCTTCGTCCATGAGGTGGATTGTATAGAACGACTTGAGGTTTCCGTTTGCAATAAGATAGAAAAGCTGAGCAAAGAGGTTTACGATTTTTTCGATAAACCATATCAATCCGTTAACATTAACGGCTATCAGAATACCAAGAGGAATTCCGATTAAAATTCCACACGCCCCTATTCCAAGACCTGTAAAAATAAAAGAGCCGCTTATTGTTTTTGGACTTGTTCCGAAACTTTTAAGGATTGCAATTTCTTTTCTGCGTTCCATCGAAAGCATTACAAGGCATGAAGAAATGTTTACACTTGCAACAAGAACAATCAAAAGCATGATGAAAATCAAGAGGACTTTTGTGCTTGAAAAATTTTCATACTGACTTTTGTTTACTTCATCCCAGCGGTATGTAACAACATCAAAATCAAGTGCTTCTTCAATTGCGTTCTGAGTATAGAAAAGATGATCAAACGGATTTTCAGTTTCGATCATAACATTTGAAGTTGAATTAAGTGGTGTAAGAATTTTAATTCCTTCTTCGATTGGAATGAAAACCCAGAGTGAGTCGAGTTCCTGGTAGCCGGAACTAATGATTGCACGAACTTTGAAAGGAGTCATCTTTGGAAGAACTTTTGTTCCGATTTTTTGTGTCGTAATAAGACGGATTGTGTCTCCAGGCTTGAGATTTAATTTGTCTGCAATTCCTTTTCCGATGAGGGCTGATTTTGGCTGTGATGAAAAGTCAGAAATATTTCCGTCAACGCATTTGAAAAGAGTTTTGTAAGAGTTTACAGTTTCAAAAACATCAGTTTCGATTGCACGGATTGTTGCACCGCATCTTGCTTTTGTAGAAGCCACAAGTCCTGTTGCACTGATGAGTTCATAGCAGTCAGTTACTTTATCAACTTCTTTTACTTTTTTTAAAACTTTATCAATTTCATATCTGTCGATTTTTTCATCATCATAAAAACCGATCTCTGCAGAAATATGAGACGAAGAAAGATTGATGATTCGTTCTGTAATGCCTTCAATCATTCCGTCAGAAACTGACAATACGACTACAAGAGGAATTAAACTGAGCGCGATGCAGAATATTGCACCTGTAATGCTTTTTGTACCTACTGTCTTTTTACTTCCTTTCGGAAAGAGCATTCTTGATGCAAAAAGTGCAGACGATTTTATGCTCATAGAACTTTTCCCTCTTTTGAAACTTCAGCGAGAGATTTGTCGGCAATTTTATATACAATGTCACCGCGTTTTGCAATCTGCATGTCGTGAGTTACAAGAATCAAAGTCTTGTTGTATTTTTCTGAAACAGAAAAAAGAAGGTTTGCAATGACTTCTGCATTTTGCGGGTCGAGGTTTCCTGTCGGTTCGTCAGCAAGAATGAGTTTCGGGTCATTGATCAATGCGCGGGCTACAGCAATTCTCTGTCTTTCACCGCCTGAAAGTTCTGACGGAAGATGATCTTTTCTTTCCAGAAGTCCAACGTCTTCCAAAAGAGAAAGTGCTTTTTCTTCGGCATCTTTTTTATTCATTCCTGCCATGAATGCAGGTAAAAAAACATTTTCTAAGGCTGTAAAATCTTTTAAAAGATAGTGGAACTGAAAAACAAGGCCAATAAATTCTGAACGATATTTACAAAGTTCATTTTCTGACATCTTTGAAAGGTCGTATTCACCTACTTTTACGCTTCCTGAAGTTATAGAGTCGATTCCACTGATTATATTCAATAAAGTACTTTTACCGTTTCCGCTCTGGCCGACGATAGTTACTTTTTTGCCTTCTTCTACTTCGAGATTAAGGCCTTTCAAAACTGTGAGGTTTTCACCTTTTGAAACATATGTTTTCTCGAGATCTGAAATTTGAATGATGCTATTCTTCATGTAAAACCTCTGCAATTTTAATTTTTAATATATTTGAGCTTGCCATGTAAGAGGCAATGACGCATGATAAAATTCCAAATAAAGTAATAAACACAACTTCTCCCCACATGACGCGTGCCGGAATATTTGCATACACGTGCCACATCGAGTTTTCCTTTACGAGAGCTTTTGCTGCACTGTTGAAAATACATGTTGAAATATATTCAATATAAAATTGAACTTTTGCAATCAAAAGGAAAATCGGCCTTACGTTAAAACTGATTAAAAGCCCCAGAATCATTCCAGGGATTGCACCTTTAAGGCCGATTGAAAGTCCTCTGTAAACAAAGACATTCTGAATAGACTTCTGAGAAGCACCTAGGCTTGATAAAGTTGAAATCTCTGTCCTGCGTTCAAATACAAGCTTTCTCATCGAATTGAAAATATTGATTGCAACGACAATGAAAATCATTACAACAAGAAGAAGAATCATATTCTTTTCGATTCTGAGCGCTCCGAAAAATGCCCTGTTGTAATCTCTCCATACAGAAACTTTTGCATCCGGAAATATCTTCAAAATTTCTTTCTGAAACTTTCTATCTGCATTCTGGTCTTTTAATTTGATTCCATATATAACAGGAACTTTTCCCAAATACTTTTCAGCGCCTTCAATGTTAATAAATGCGTATGTCAGGTTGATTTCAGCAAAACCACATGAAAATATTCCAGTTACAGTAAACGTTCTATCATTCGAAATAAGTGCCGAGTCCCCTGAACCACTCAATGCAAAAAGATTAACTTTACTTCCTACTTTAACTCCAAGACTTCTTGCAAGACGATTGCCAATTACAATTGAATCATCATCACTAATGTCAAATTCACCTGAAATCATATTCATTTCACGGGCAAATCCATCATCTGTCTTAAGAATATCTTTTGGAAGTGCACGAATAAAACTTCCTGCTTCTTTTGCAGAATTATTTGTCATAAGTGACTGAGCTTCCATAAATCTTGTATATGAAACAACAGATTTATCATTCTGAAGATACTGGTCAAAATCAAATGCCTTATCATCGCTGACATCAGTTGCCTGCACATGATAAGAACTCAATTCAATAATAGAATCGATAAACTGCGA
This sequence comes from Candidatus Treponema scatequi, assembly GCA_018066075.1. Taxonomy (GTDB): domain Bacteria; phylum Spirochaetota; class Spirochaetia; order Treponematales; family Treponemataceae; genus Treponema_D; species Treponema_D scatequi. Next base: position 340 of record JAGHSB010000154.1, on the reverse strand, counting down.
CTGAAATCCGTTCATTACGCTCAAAACTGCAATCAGAGTCATTACTCCAAAACAAATTCCGAGGGCAGAAAGCCTTGTCGTAACAGATGCACTTCCTTTTCGGTCAACAAGAGAAAATCTTTTATTTACAAATCCAATCCATTTATAATTTTTATTCATATATTTTCTTCATCTTTTCTTCAGAATTAACATAGAAAGTTTCAGAACGCTTTCTTGAGTTTACATATTCAGCTTTTACATAAACATCATGATCAAAATAAACATAAGTTACATAATCATTTTTCGAAGTATATGCAGTTGCCATTCTTAAGATATCTTCTTCATAAAATTTAACATCCGG